>NZ_JADKPY010000016.1:0-118492 GCF_015351505.1 Acinetobacter sp. SK-43 | reverse complement strand
AGGGAGAACTATAGGGGGTGTATTTATTTTTGCAAGAAGTCTAATTCTTTTTTTTATTCAACATAGCTCTCCCTGCCTTTCATCTTTATATTCATCTCATTGGTCGTTTTATCGTTTTACTTAATTTGTACTTAATTTACACTCAATAAAAGAGCAAAACCTTTTCATAATTATGGGCATTGATTAAATGAAAAAAATTCAATCGGCAAATATATTTTTTTTGCATAACGTAGCAAAAAAAAACCCTATTTCGGCTCAAACACGTGCGTACAACAACGCAGGATTTACCTTGCTTGAACTCATGGTCTCAGTTGCTATTATTGCTATTTTGGCAGCAATCGCTTTACCTTTATATTCAAGCTATATTACTAGGTCACAAGCAAAAAGTGCAGCTACTGACCTCATGTCTCTCAGCGTTGCCGTCGAGAATCTTTATTTAAGAACATTAAGCTATACCGCACCGACTACAAACCCAACCACCACCACTGCACAGACCCAAACCTATGCAACAGGTTGGCAACCTTCTTCTAATAATACATTTGACTATACAGTCAGTGTTACAACATCAACAAAATCATATACCTTAACCGCGACGGGAAAATCAGGGACTCGAAATGCTGGCTGCACATTAACACTTAATCAAGCCAATACACGCACCATCAGTGGTGGCTCAGCATGTGGCGGGATGACGTCATGGTAAAACAACAAACAGGCATATCACTTATAGAACTACTCGTTACTGTGGTGATCTTGAGTATATTGGCGACCAAAGCTATCCCGTTAGGGCAAGCTTGGGTGGCGAACACCAATATCAATAATGCAGAAAAATCCTTAGTTCAAGCTTTGAGCAAAGCGCGTAATGAGGCTTTACAAAACCCTGAGGGTGTTATTGGTGCAACCACCCCAGCGGCGACCCTTGTAGTTGACAATACAAACAAAGAAATAAAGATTGAAAATGCCAAAGCCACGCCTGTCGTGATTTGGAAAACAAAAATACCTACAACAGCAAGTATTAGCTTTAGTGGGGCAACTGGCTGTGCCACCACCGTGCAATTCAACAATAACGGTCAAAATATCTCGACGTGCACAGACTATACGATTTCAGCGAATGGAGGCACAAATGCGACAGCTAAATTATAAGCATCCGTTTTCAAAGCAACGTGGTGTGACCCTCATTGAAGTGCTCATGTCTGTATTGTTAATGGCAATTATTGGGCTAGGAAGTGCTTTTATTGCTGCACGTACCGCAGTCACTCATCGTGATCAGAATGTGCACTTACACACCATTAGCCAAATGCGTAATCAACTGGAAGCATCTCAATGCATCACGGCAGGTACAAAAACCATCACCGTTGCAACCACAAACGTTAACTTAGATTGTACTTACACAACAGGGAATTATACCGTGGCAGCCTATGGTAGTGGTGGTGCTGGTGTTGCTTCATCTGCGACTGGCGTAATACACGTTAAATTCCCTGCCCTAAAAGTTCAAACGAGCGATACTTTTGCTCCAATCAAAGCAGACATTAAACCTTATTAAATGAGGGAGGACGAAATATGAAAACTTTAAACTTCTCTCAAAAGGGTGTTTCACTGATTGAACTGCTCATTGCGATGACCTTAGCAATCATCATTGTGTTGGCGATGTCACGAGTATTTATCACCACAGGGAAATTAACCGCAGAATCGAGCTTAGGTGCAGGCACAGACAGTACACTAATGCTCGGACTGATTTCCATTGACAAAATAATGCAAAGCATTGGTTACGACTCTGCCACACCTCTAGCCTATGATACCAATTTTGCTGTTCGAGCTACCGATGGCACGCTCGTAGCAAAAGGCACTGCAGGTCCTATATTTGTTTGGAAAACAGGTTCAAATTGTCAAGCTCTCGCCAATGAAACCAATGGTTTAAATCTATATGCGAGTTATAGCTGTTCAGGAACAACCATCCCTAGCACTGGGGCAAGCAAAACGTTATTAATGCCAATTAAAAGCGCAAACACGGCAATTAAAAACAGCACCAACCGCATTGGTGAGTTTGAATTTAAAGTAAGTGATGTAGCCAACTGCACGCCATTTGGCATTATTAACTCAAATGCAGCCGTTAGCGGTCTTGTCGGTAAATTTACTGTTGAAGCGACTGCGTATAGCTATGCAGCAAGTAGCGATAGCGTTGCTAGACCTATTCGCAACACCACCTGTCTACTGAACCCATAACAGTAAGGAGAATGAACATGAAAACCCAGTGTATTCATAAAAAAATCAATCGGGGACAGCCACAGTCTGGTATCACATCTTTGCTCTTTATTTTGTTGGTGGGTATGACACTAACCGTTGCAACGATTGGTTATATGGCTTCTATGAAAACCATGCAATCGAGTGCAGTCACCACGCATGCCCAAACACAAGCTCAAATGCAGACCATGATCGGTTATCAAGCATTAACTGAATTTTTGAAAAGTTCAAATATGGATATGGCGAAAATAACTGCAACCGAAACAGGCACAGTTACCTCGACCACAGGTCAAGTCATTAACTATAAAAAGTCGGCAAGTTGCCCAACGGGTACTGGCAATTATTGTTTTGATATTATAGGCGAAAGTGGTGGAGCCAAAGCGATATTACGCGCTTTGTTTAAAGTCACCTCTTCAGTGTCATCCAGTACTACAACGGGTTCCGTCTTTGCAGGTGGTTTAGTGGTCGGAGGGAGTGCAAGCTTTAGAGCTGCTACTGGGCAAACCGTTGGGATTCAAACAGGTGGGGCAAATGCAGGGATCGTTACAGATACAGCAGGAAAAACAGTAGACTTGAGCGTAGGTGGTATTAACGTTACCTCTTTTACTGGCAATATTGACATTCCTAGTGCGAATGATATGCGCCCTTTTGCCAATTGGATTTTTACCAAAAATGCAGCGGGTAATGCTGTCTGCTATAAAAATAATTTATCTTCTGGTGGAACAAATATTACCACAGAGACTCCAATCACGTGCCCAACAAGTGGAGTAACTTTAAGTGGTGGTACATGGACCTTTGATAGTTCCGCTGCCAACCTAGCGGGAATTGTATGGTTTGATGGTAATGTCATTTTAAGCTTGCGTGAAACACCAGCCGATTTTGTCAATTCAGTCATTACAACAGGTTCTGTAACAACAGACCTAATCGACAAGAAAGCAGTATTTAACTCCTATGCAAGCAATCATTACTTATTGACCAACGTGACCGATGCCAATATCAAAGCGCGTTTATTAAAAGTCTGTCCAGCCGACAACTATCCAACGCAATATTGTGAACCGTATAGTCTAGCCAATCGAAACCTGATTACATCACTAGCGTATTTTAAAACAAATAAACTGACTTATATCAAAGACACAAGCACCCACCCTGCCAGTTTATCGAATATCCTCTTTTCGACCGACACTGGATTTGCCATGGATGCCGCAAATAATACCACTGTCAATTTTTATGGAAACCTCATTGGCTCCAAAGCAGCAGGCGGCACAGGTATGGCATCAGGCAAAATCACAGGTACAGGTGATATTAATATTTCAGGAAATATTGTAGTTACAGGTAACTTTATTACTCAAATGCAAGGGAACATGGATGTTGTATTGGGAAATGCTGATGCTGCAGGCAACTCTATTCCAACCACAGTCAAATCCGTCACCCCTGCGTCTATTAGTTATCAATAACTAGCATACATATTCAAACGCCCTCGTTTTACAATAAGGGCGTTTTTAATGATTTAGTCATACTCCATGCGCGGAAACTGCGTTTTTATGATACTCACGAAAGTGAATATCCATTCTCAACCAATAGCGCATGAATACTCACTCATACCGAGTATGACAATTAAATATACTTTGTCATGCTCAATCCCAAAGCATCAATTCGCTATTTAAGCCTGTGTAACCTTTATACGCAACTCTTTTGGTAGACTAAATGTGATATTTTCTTCTCTCCCTTGCAACTCTTTTGGTGGAGTTGCACCCCAATCTTGTAAACGCTGAATCACTTGCTTAATTAAGATTTCTGGCGCCGAAGCACCTGCCGTCACTCCAATCTTAGTTTTAGCTTCAAACCATTGCTTTTCGAGTTGGTCAGCATTATCCACTAAGTAAGCTGATTTCCCCATGCGCTCAGCCAACTCTCTTAAACGATTTGAATTAGAAGAATTTGGAGAACCGACAACTAAAACGACATCACATTGGGCTGCTAAATCACGAACCGCATCTTGGCGATTTTGAGTTGCATAACAGATATCATCCTTACGCGGTCCCATGATCATCGGATATTTTTTTCTTAGGGCATCAATCACTTTCGCTGTATCGTCGATTGAAAGTGTTGTTTGAGTTACAAATGCAACATTTTCAGGGTGTTTTACAACTAACGCTTCCACATCATCTTCATCTTCAACGAGATAAATCTCTCCACCTTTAGATTTATCATATTGACCCATCGTGCCTTCGACTTCGGGGTGTCCTTCATGCCCTATTAAAATAGCTTCTGTGCCTTCACGAGCATATTTAGTGACTTCAATATGAACTTTGGTCACCAACGGGCAAGTAGCATCAAATACTTTTAGACCGCGACGTTCTGCTTCTTGTTGTACGGCTTTTGATACGCCATGAGCGCTAAAGATTACAATTGAATCATCAGGAACTTGGTCCAGCTCATCAACAAACACTGCACCTCTTTGACGTAAATCATCGACTACAAATTTATTGTGAACGACCTCATGTCGTACATAGATCGGTGGATTGAAACATTCTAATGCACGATTGACGATCGCTATAGCACGGTCAACACCAGCACAAAAACCTCTTGGATTGGCCAACACGATTTCCATAACAACCTCTCTCATCATTTGAATATTTATGCCAAGCTATTTCGTTTAGCGGCACGCTACACTACAATAGCCAAGATATTTTATCATATCAGGAAAAATATCATGTCGGGTCTATTGTTTGTCGTTTCTGCGGCATCAGGAACAGGCAAAACATCTCTTGTAAAAGCCCTACTCGATCGAGTCAGCAATCTACACGTTTCTGTCTCACATACTACACGCGGACAGCGCCCTGGTGAACTTGATGGTGTTCACTATCATTTTACTGATACTGAAACATTTTTAGCGCAAGTAGAACAAGGTGGTTTTATTGAATATGCTGAAGTATTTGGTAATTATTACGGCACATCTCAAGCAAAAGTAAAAGAACAATTACAACAAGGTCATGATGTTTTACTCGAAATTGACTGGCAAGGTGCTGAACAAGTTCGTCGCCTTTTCCCTGAATCAAAACAAATTTTTATTCTCCCTCCAACCCAATATGACCTAAGACAGCGCCTTTCAAACCGTGGTACGGATTCAGTCGATGTGATCGAACATCGCCTCAGTTGTGCAGTTGAAGATATGCGCCATTTCGCTAGTTTTGACTATGTCATTATCAATGATGATTTCAACAAAGCTGTGCATGATCTCGAAGCAATTATTACGGCAAATCGTTTAGTTACTTTGCAACAAAGCAGTCGTCATCAAAAATTGATTGAAAACTTAATTACACTCAATCGCGAATAACTTGAGTCTTGAGCAAAAGCCTTTTATACTATTTAGTCTTTTCAAGTGTAATGTTCAAACGAGACAACTTATGGCACGTGTAACCGTTGAAGATTGTTTAGACCATGTAGATAACCGCTTCGAGTTGGTACTGGTAGCGAGTAAACGTGCACGTCAATTGGCACGTCAAGGCATGGAACCAACTGTTGAGTGGGATAATGACAAGCCAACAGTCGTTGCATTACGTGAAATTGCGATTGGTCATGTAACAAAAGACATCTTAAAACAACGCGAACAAGACTACCAAACATCAAACCTTGATATGGTATTGTCTACAAATTCTTTGAATTTAGAAGGATTTACATTTTAAGTAAATCTGCTCGCACAAAGAAGCCCAATGTGAAGACACTGGGCTTTTTTGTTTATTGAAAATTTGGGTTCAAATTGATAAAAGCAATGGCTTTAATTGAAAAAAATTCATATTTTTTCCAATGAACAAATTGACAAGTTTATCAATATGCTTTTCATTAGAAGCTAAGCAATTCAATATCGAAATTTAAGTTATATAGGTGTTTTTTATGCCAGGCGAAGAGGTCAGCCAAGCCAAGCAACAACTCAAAGTCATCATTGAAGCCTATCTCAAAGATAGTGAAATTCAGTGTGTGCTTGCTGCCTGTGATTTTGCCGATTTAGCGCATAGTGGTATCACTCGAAAAAGTGGTGAACCTTATGTACTGCATCCTATAGCAGTAAGTTGCATACTTGCTCACATGCGCTTGGATGCCGATACATTGATGGCAGCCTTATTACATGACGTTATTGAAGATACAGAATTTACCAAAGATGAAATCGGACAAAAATTTGGAATAGTCGTCGCTGAATTAGTCGATGGTGTAACAAAATTAAGCCACTCCAGTGATAAAGAATATAATAAAGCCGCTTCTTTCCGGAAAATTCTGCAAGCAACCTTACAAGATCCTCGTGTCATTATTATTAAATTAGCCGATCGTTATCACAATATGACGACCTTGGATGCTTTACGCCCAGATAAAAGAGCACGTATTGCACAAGAAACTTTTGATATTTTCGTACCGATGGCACGTTTGGTTGGTATGAATGAGATGGCTGATAACTTGGAACATCTCTGTTATCAAAATCTTGATCTTGATATGTTTAACGATGTACAAGCAGCCCTACTTGCAACAAAACCAAAACGCTGTGAATATCAAACAGTATGGGAACAAAAACTAACTGATTTATTAAAAACATACGACTTAAAAGGTCGTATTAAAAAGAAAAACAATAACATTGAATTGCTACGCCATTTTGTAAAAAATGAAATAGACTTAAATGAATTAAGCCACAGCCATGCCTTTGAAATTATTTTAAACAGCATTGCTGATTGTGATCGCTTAGTCGATGCACTCAAAGAGAACTTTCAAGTTTTACAATACAAAGATCATATCCGACGCCCACTCCCAGGTGGCAACCAATCGTTAATGATCAAATTAAAAGGTGAAAAAACAACACTTTCGCTCACCATACAAACCGAACTTATGCGTAAAGCCGCTCGATTTGGTGTGGTTTTAGGTGAGAACGCGCCTCAAGCTTGTCGTTCAGCCATTCAAGCATCTATGCAAAACTTGAATACCCTCATTGATGGCGGGTGTGCAAAAACCACTTTTAGTGATTTACTGGATTATTTGCATCAAGAAAAAATTTGGGTCTACACACCTCACGGACAGTTACATGAACTACCACAGGGCGCAACTGTTGTAGATTTTGCCTATTCTGCCAGCTTATTTTTAGGTAATCATGCTGTTGGTGCAAAGGTTGATGGTGAAATTCGCCCTCTATCAACACCTTTACATAGCGGAGAGGTTGTTGAAATTATTACTGATGTCCTCGCCACCCCAAACCCAGATTGGCTGAGTTTCATTAATACGCAAAAAGCTCGACGTGCTCTACAGAACATGCTACGTGAGCAAGACATCGATGAACAACGTCTTGTTGGTCAGCAAGCGCTTAATCGTGCATTAAAACTCTTCCATCGTTCAATTGACGACCTTTCTCAAACAGATTGGATTAATGTACTTGAATGGCGCCATATAAGTAGCAAAGATACTTTGTTTGAGCAAATTGCGGTGGGTGACTTATTACCTCAGCTTGTTGCTAACCATTTGTTTGCACAAGATCATCAGACACAGCATCAAGCGACATCAGACCGTTTGATTTCTGGCACAGAAGGTGTCGATGTCAAATATGCACATTGTTGTAACCCTGTTCTCGGCGATCCAATTCAAGGTCATTTATCTCGAAGAGGATTAATCGTTCACCGCTCACGGTGTCGTAATTTACTACATGAACAGCATCTTCATCCTGAAAATATTATGCCCTTACATTGGCAAGCTGAAGAAGTTGATGATGTCCGCTTTAGTGCCTATCTATGCATTCATATGATGATGAATGATGAACAAATTTCTGATCTGATCTACCAGTGCCGAAAAGCTAAAATTGGCGTAGAAATGGTCGAATCACAAGATCATAAAACTTACGTCAATATAGTCGTCAGTAACCGTAATCAGATCGCGCAAATTATCCGTGATTTACGCATGCATTTTGGATTCCCACGAATAGAACGCCTCAATATGCCAATTGTGCAAACTGAAATTGCCAAAGTATAAAATCTAACACTTATCCTCACTAGCAGATATAAATCATG
The DNA here is from genome assembly GCF_015351505.1 of Acinetobacter sp. SK-43. Classification (NCBI taxonomy): domain Bacteria; kingdom Pseudomonadati; phylum Pseudomonadota; class Gammaproteobacteria; order Moraxellales; family Moraxellaceae; genus Acinetobacter; species Acinetobacter sp. SK-43. Next base: position 110,216 of record NZ_JADKPY010000016.1, on the reverse strand, counting down.
ACAATAATCGACTGCGACTCCGCAGTCGTAGGCAGTTTCGTGGGCGATCTTTTGTGTTAAAGTCACATTGTTTTATGATAAAAACGACATAGGAGAGCTTAATGTCACGTCAAGTAATTCATACTGAACATGCGCCAGCTGCGATCGGAACGTATTCTCAAGCAATTTTAGTCGGTAATACGCTTTACCTTTCAGGCCAAATTGGCTTAGACCCTTATAGTATGGAACTTGTGGATGGAATCGAAGCTCAAATTCGTAGAGTATTTGACAACCTAAAAGCTGTATGTGCTGCAGCGGGTGGAAGCTTAGCGGATATCGCAAAACTCAATATCTTCCTTACAGATTTATCTCATTTTCAACTTGTGAATCAAATCATGGGCGAATACTTTGCACAACCTTACCCTGCTCGAGCAGCATTAGGGGTTGCTAGCCTTCCCAAAGGTGCATTGGTTGAAATGGATGGCATCGTTATTATTAACCAATAATCTATAAAATTAAATACTTAATTAATAAATTACATTTTTAATTGGTCATCAATCTCGAGAGGAATGCCGTGTATAACTCGGATTTCCTCTCAAATGATCTTTTTTTATTCAAATTCTCAATAAGAATATATTCACTATTAGAATGAAATTCATTGACAAACGATAATAATTATCAATAATATCAATTATCGCATTAATATTTGTGGATCACTCCCATGTATGTTTGTTTATGCCGCGGAATCACAGACCAAGATATCAAAGATGCCGTTGCAAATGGCGCGGAAAGCTATCGTGAAATTCGTGATTTACTCGACTTAGGCACTTGTTGTGGTCGCTGCGTCCCTGAGGCTCGTTCAATTATTAATGAAGAACTCGCTGAAATTGCAGCACGTATTTCTGTCGCTGCATAACTCCTTTCAAATATTTTAATAATAACCCTGCTTTAACTACCACTATTAAAATTAACTCTTTCTTTAACCTTCTCTATGCAAATGAGACTCACATCTTCTGCTTTTGATTGTGATTTTCATTTGCCGTTCAATAAATTACTCGCGCCAAATCCATTTGTTGATTAATATAATTTAAGTTGCCTTAGCGATTAGGGCATTACTGGATGTTTACGGAGTAAGTGCAATGAAAGGCAATCGTGAAGTCATTAATCAATTGAATCAGGTGCTTTATCACCATTTAACCGCGATCAATCAATATTTTTTACACTCTCGTATGTTCAATGATTGGGGTATTGAAAAATTAGGTTCAGCTGAATACAAAGAATCTATTCGCCAAATGAAACATGCAGATAAGATTATTGAACGCATCTTGTTTCTTGAAGGTTTACCTAATCTGCAGCACTTAGGCAAACTTTATATCGGACAGCACACAGAAGAAGTACTAAATTGCGACATTCGCAAAGTTAAAGAAAATATTGAAGCACTCAAGCAAGCTGTAGAGCTATCAGAAACGCAACAAGACTATGTAACACGTGATTTAGTTCAAGAAATTCTAGAGAAAGAAGAAGAATACTGGGATTGGTTAGATACACAATTAGATCTTATTGAAAATGTTGGCATTGAAAACTATATTCAAAGCCAACTTTAAAACATACAAAAAAGAGCGACTTAATGTCGCTCTTTTTATCGTTTAGACTATTGATTTAACTCAATAATTTCAGTCAGACTCATATCTTTTTTATACAAACGATTGAGTACGTAAAGGTATTTTTCAGCTTCCTCATTTTTCTGATTGTAGACTAATACTTGAGCAAACTTCTTCAAGTTATACGGTGTTGCCTTATTCTTAACCATCTCAGCAAATTCACTTAACTGCGCTTCAGAAAACCTTGTTTTAGGATCTAAAGCTATCCAATCTAAACGCTTCTGAAATTGCGTTAATAATAAAATTCTTGAGCTACCCAATATTTCTTCGGTAGGTTGTTTACCTTTAAAGATAAGGCGACTGTTATCCTGAAACAGTTTGTAATCCCGCCAGATCAATAAAAGAACAATGACACTGATCAACCATACACAACGCACGACATTTTTTTGAATGGTGATACCCTTTAATTGCGGTGTTTGTGCTTGAATCAGCCCCAGCAAGAAACCCATTGGCAACAAAAAATATGCATAACGCTGTGGGAACTCCAACATAGCATGAATCAAGATCGCACATACCATCAAAATCGCGATAATTGATGTGCTATCTTTTGCCGTCTTGTTCAACCATAACAACCATAGAGATAAATATCCAATAATCAAAACGCCGAGCGGTACACCATTCCAAACTAAAAGATCAAGAATAATGTTGTGAGCGCTATTAAACCAAACTTGAACAGTATTAAACTCAATACTCTCGACTACAGCGATACTTGTTTGATTCCAGCCATAACCAAACAAGGGACGCTCTGCAATTGCATGCAGAATTTGCATCCACATGCCTAACCTTTCATGCCCTGAACCTGCTCTTTGAACAATAGAAGCTGTATGGGTCACTCCCGTATCCAAATGAGAACTCATAAACTGCGTTAGAAATGGCAGTAAATAGCCCGCTATCACAAAATACAATGAAGTCCATAAAAGCAATTTCGGAAAGTTGAATCGCGGATTATTTTTATGTTGCTTATAAATCCAATAAAAAAAGAAAAATATACAAACAATCCACGCTGTTCTTGATTGAGTCAAGACAATTGTAAACAGTAGGATTAGAGAAGAAGGAATAAGAATCCATAGGGATGCTTTTCTTTTTTCATATAGATAAAGTCCCCCCATCAATCCCATCACCAAGAATGTTGATAAATTATTAGGTTGTCCAAAATTAGCGTAAGGGCGATTCCCCCTTAATCCCATGATTCCATAAAGATAGGATTCTAGATTTAACCATTGAACTATTGCTATAAAGCTACTTAACAATCCAGCAATTAAAACAATTAAGCTAAAGCCAATCATAAGCTTTTCACGATTTTCAGCCTGTAGAGATAAGTTATATCCACATAACATCATGAGCCAAAATGTAAAAAGATAGGCAAAACTTAGAAAGGCGACACTAAAATCTAGTATTAATCCAAAACAAAACTGAAGTAGCGGCAATAAAACAACACCCAACATCAATATTTGCGGGCGTGGAATCTTAATTTCTTTTGTTAGAAACAAAGTCATTATAGCAAGTGCAGCGCCAAAACTTGCAAGCTCACTTGAGAAGGTTACCCATGGATATGTATGAAAGGGGGATAGTATGGCAAAACCAAATAATAGTGCGGCGATGACAAAACATAAAATTTGCATATTCAAATAAAGTTAAAGAGCTTTGATGAATTATACATCGAAGCTCTCTCAAACTTATTTTTCTTAGGTAAAGAGATGAAACTTATTTCCAAGGACGTAGATCTACGATTGATCTATACATCCATTTTTTTAAAAAGAAAAAAAGGTAAATTCCGAATAATCATCATAATGATTACCCACTTTTTAGGTGTATAAATAACAGATTTTCCTGTGTTTATTGCATGAATAATATCCTGAGCAACACGCTCAGGGGATGCAAATTTACCTTTGCCTGTAACTCCTGCTGTCATAGGCGTTGCTGTCGGTCCTGGTTTAATGAGGGTTATAGTGACCTTAGAGTCAATTAAAGCTAAACGATGTTGTAAACCCTGTAAATAAGTTTCAAGAAGTGCTTTTGCTGCACCATATACATAGTTAGATTTACGACCACGATCCCCTGCAACAGAACCAATGACAGCGAGTTTTCCATGATTGTGCTCAATCATGCCTTGAATAATTACTTCAACAAATAAAACAGGTGAAATCGCATTTATTTCAATAGCTTCTTTACATAAATCAAGATTAGTTTGGCACTGCTCTTGGTTAGGTAAATTACCATGTGCAATCAATGCAATATCTATAGCTGCTTGCTGATTTAAGGTTTGAATGCAAGTCTGAATTGCTTGAGCATCTAAGAAGCCCACCAATTGTATTTCAATATCTGCATTGGGTTGGCGAACTTGAAGATCATTTTTTACACGTTGTAATTTTTCAGCATCACGTCCTAATAAAATCAGCTCACATGGCCGCTGTAACCAAACCCTTGCACAGTGTTCAGCAATCGTAGACGTTCCACCCACAATGAGAATTCTTAATTTCTTTTCCATTCTTATATACCTAATAAACGACGTGACATATTAGAACTAATATTAGGGTCTCGATATTTTAAAAACTCTTGAATACGAGGATATGCTGCTTCAAACAACGTTTTAGGCATACGGGCATCTTTGGCTAAATACAGTCGTCCTTTCGCTTCAGAGACAATGTGATCCAATTCATTGAATAATTTTAATGTTTTTTCACCCCGATTAGGAAAATCTAAAGCCAGAGTGACTCCAGACCGAGGGAAACTTAATAATCCTCCAGACTCACGGTCTCCAAAAGTCTTCAATACTGCTAAGAATGACCCATCACCTGATTTTTTAATCATTTTGAGCATTTCATGAGTAGCTTCTAGGCTTACATCACGTGGTATAACACTTTGGTATTGATAAAACCCACGAGGCCCATACATTTTATTCCAATCATGTATCGTATCTAAAGGATAGAAAAAAGGTTCATAGTGTATAGTTCGATGAGAGTTTTTTAGGGTGTTACCATGAAAATAAGCAAAGTTAAATACTGGTAGAGTTATTTTATTGATTAAGGATATAGGAGGAGTAAAGGGAAAATTTTTATCTTTGAATTTAGGATTTGGTTTGTATTGTACTTGAGCCAAGTTACCACGAATAAAAAGTCCTTTAGTCGATGAACTATTCGCACAATCAATCCACGAAACCGTATGTTCCCAATCTGCTTCTGAAGCATCGGCTAAAGCAAAAAATTCTTGCAAACTATAATAGGGAATGGTTTCTGACTCTATCCATGGTCCATCAATAGGTCGTAATTGTAATTTTGCTTCTAAGATGAATCCTGTTAAACCTATTCCCCCCAACGTGGCATAGAACCACTCCGATTTTTCTTGGCGAGAACATTCAATGATTTCACCATCTGTGCGTAACAATTTTATTGACAGAAGATGATCACCAAAAGAACCTGAAGCATGATGATTTTTTCCATGTACATCGTTACTGATTGCACCACCTACCGTGATCATCTGGGTGCCAGGTGTTACTGCTAACATCCATCCCTGCGGAACAAGTGTACGATGAATATCTTGTAAAGTTGCACCAGCTTCACAATGTAAAATACCTGTTGCAAAATTAAATGATATTAAATGGTTTAAAGTGGTTGTTTGCCATAGATGACCTTGTGTATTTAATGCAACATCACCATAACTACGCCCCATGCCGTAAGCTACACCAGGAAGATACTGTTGAAGTTGTTGGATAACTTGATTTGGGGTTTGAAAGCTAATGACATCATGCTCTGTATTAGAAAGTCGCCCCCATGTTTGGATTGTAGTCATATATCCTCAAACCGCTCGAAATACATATCGTTTGTCTAAAGAATACTTGCATACATAGCCAATCATCAGCCCAAGTACTCCTCCCAAATAGCGCATTTCTTTGGTTTCAAAAATATACTGAAATCCAAATTCAAATCCCCAAAAGATTATTGTGGTGATAACACCCATAACGGTATACAAGAAAAAGACTTGTCGGTTGTGTCCTGCATTTTCTGTTCTATATTGAAAAATATATTTTTTATCTAGGATATATTTGATCACAAGACCAAAACCAGTACCAATGAGTACTGAAATAAAGATTGAAAAATCGCCAGAATACAAATAAATACAAATATCTTGTGCTAAAATGTTGCATAACGTAGCAACTATAGCAGATGCCGTATAGAGCACTGCAAGTTTAAACGAATCAATCATTTGAATTTTTATAGCGTTGTAAGTTAAATGGATGATATCGCACAGAAACGGACATTTCTAGGGGAAATGCGAGGACTGATTAAGTTAGTCCGACCAAAGCAATGGGTGAAGAACAGTTTTGTTTTTGCGCCCTTAATTTTTGCTGGGGAATTTTTACACCCAGACGCAATATTTTCTACTTTATTAACCGCATGTTTGTTTTGTATCTCTGCATCAGCCGTCTATATTGTAAATGATTTAAAAGATATAGAAAAAGATCGTATCCATCCTGAAAAATCTAAAAAACGCCCACTAGCATCAGGTCAAGTCAGCCCTAGAAGTGCAATCATCTTATTAGGGTTGCTGTATATCATCCTGATGAGTTTTTGGTTAATCATTCCAAATGTTATCTATGTGATTTTAATTTATTTAGCTTTAAATTGGGCATATACGTTTAAATTGAAAAACGAACCTGTTATCGAAATCTTTATTGTGGCATTTGGTTTTGTACTGAGGGTATATGCTGGTGCAGTAGCTCTAGCAGTGCCTGTCTCTCACTGGATGTTTATCACTACTTTGAGTATTTCACTATACTTGGCTTCGATTAAGAGACGACAAGAGCTACTACAAAGTGGTGCGCGAAGTCGAGGAGTTCTTGCACATTATTCAGTGGCTTTGATAGATCGTTTTGCAGAAATGTCGGCTGTTACGGCTATCGTCTTTTATAGCCTGTATGTTATGGCAATACAACCAAAGTTAGTAATCACTATCCCATTGGTTATTTTTGGTTTGTTTCGATATTGGTATATTGTCGAAACTTTAAAAGGCGGTGAGTCACCAACAGATGTAATTATTCAGGATAAGCAAATATTAATGACGGTATTACTCTGGATAGGATGCTGCATTTGGGTTCTATTCCCAGCCTCACTTTGAAGTATTTTATATGAACACTTATATGTATTTGATCACGCCATTTTTGGCATGGTTAGTCTGTGGAATAACCAAGTTCCTCATCAATTGTATCAAAGAAAAACGTTTGGCATTTGATCTCATTGGTTATGGTGGGATGCCAAGTAACCATAGTGCCATTGTCAGTAGTATAGTCAGTTTAATTGCTTTTAAAGAAGGAATGGATACGCCAGCTTTTGGTGTTGCGCTAACTTTGGCTTTTATTGTGATTTTAGATGCAAATAGCTTGCGTAAACAAATAGGAAAACATGCTCAAGCCATTAATCAACTTGAACATTATCAAGGTCAAAAACTAAGGGAACGTGTTGGGCATAGCAAATTAGAAATTTTAACAGGGATTATATTAGGTTCTAGCTTAGGACTGATATTAGGATTATTTCAATGATATTTTTTAAAAGAAATTTTTTTATTTTTGTGATAGTGGTTTTTTCAATATTTTATTTATTCTCAGCATGGGTTGCAGATGATGCCTACATCACTTTTAGGACCGTAGAAAACTTCCATCAAGGCTATGGCTTACGATGGAACATTATTGAACGTGTACAAACTTATACCCATCCCCTTTGGATGTTTCATCTATTACTAGGAAAATATATTGTTGATGATTTATATTCATTAGCCCTTGTTTTAGGTTATATATACAGTTTGGCAACTTTATATCTATTATTTTTAATCACAAGAAAGAATATTCAAATATTTTTATTAATTCTCTTACTATTTTTATCCTCTCGTGCAGTTATAGATTTTTCTTCATCAGGGCTTGAGAATAGTCTAAGTCATTTTTTAGTTATTTTTTTCTTCTACATCTTATATTTTAAGCAAAAAAGTAAATATTTTTTCTTAATATTAAGTCTAATTTTATCTGCAATGTTTTTAAATCGCATGGACTTGATTATTCCATTTATAGCATTAGCAGTCTATATATTTTTCATTCAATCCTATAAAGATAAAAGATTGAAATTTTCTTTGGCACAAGGAATGATAGGTTTTATCCCTGTAATTTTATGGAGTTTATTCGCCCTATACTATTATGGTTCATTTTTTGCAAACTCTGTTATTGCAAAAACCAATATAGGACTACCAAGAGTTCAGCTACAAATACAAGGTTTCTCTTATCTGTACTATAATTTTTTACATGACCCACTTACTTCTATCATTATTTATAGCACACTTATTTATACTATATTTTCTAAAGATAAAGTAAACAAGATTTTAGGTTTAGGTTTATTTCTCTATCTAGTTTATCTCATTAATGTTGGTGCAGATTATATGTATGGCCGTTTTTTAACTATACCATTTATGATTAGTCTCTGTGTATTGAGTAAAGCTATCAAACTTACGATAAAACAATATGATATAATCACTATATTCTTATTACTATTTTTAATTTTTAATTTTTACTACTATATGTTAAAACAGCAAATTAGTACTACAAATTACAATTTTGCAGATGAACGCCAATTTTATTATCGTACTACTGGTTTAATTCCTAAGATATCAGGAAAGGCTCTGCCCATTGAATATCATTTTGTAGAGACTAAAGCATTATTTGAATCTACTTCAGATGAACCAATCATTATGGGTACGATGGGTTTCCACGGTTATCTTATGGCAAAGTATCATCCATCCAAACATATAATTGATGAACTAGGACTAACCGACCCTTTTCTAGCAGCTCATCCTCTACGTTATGGCTATTGGCGTATTGGTCATTTTGTTCGCTTAATCCCCCAAGAATACTTTAAGAGTGTCCTATTACAACAGAATCTTATTACTGAACCGAATGACCGTACTGTACTTAATCAAATCTGGTTAATTAGTCGTGCGCCATTAAATACACCACAGCGTTTCCAAGCTATTAAAGATTACAATACAGGTCAGATTTTTAAAACTGCAAAACAGGCATTTGAACATTATCCATATGTAATAGATATGAATGCTAACCAGTGGGAAAATTTATGGCTTAAACCAAACTCCGTGAAAAAACCAATTATGTATAGAAAATAGTTTTAAATTTTCATATATGACAAAATTTTTAATTTTGTCATATATGAAAGTTAACGGCAAGCATTAGGACGATATTTGAGACTCAATGTACCTGATGTACATGTCCAACTTGCTCCTTTATCGGCTGTTTCAAAAAGTATCGTTTGACCACTCGCATTACCAGTTGTCATTGTAATGGTTACTGTTCCTGTTGGATAATTCCCAGTAATTATAGAGCTTACTGTAGAATATTTACCCACCAAAGTCGCATTAATTTCTGTACTAGATGTTGTACTATTACCATTAACCAGAGCTGTTGGCCATGTAGCATACGTCCAACCATAATCACCTAGAGCTGATTTTAAACCTGCACCCAGTGTAACAGCTTCTGATACTTGGGCCCTAGTGATATAATCTTGATAAGCAGGAATAGCAATAGCTGCTAAGATACCAATAATTGCCACAACAATCATCAACTCTATTAATGTAAATCCTTTTGAGTTATTCATAGTAATTAATCCTAAATCATATACCAATAAACTAGCAATAAATATACCAAAAATAAATTATTAAAATTCAATAGCTTAAAATATTCCAAATGACATTTTTTGTCATTTATTTCTATTTTTTTTATAAACTGGCAAAATTTTACCAATAAAATTGGACTAAAAGTCCCGTAAGGACTATTAGTCTAACTCTTATATATCATGAAGGCTTTGTTGCATAAATACATAACCAACTGATTTTGTTCATTTAATTTTTAGGTTGAAATTCATACAAACCTATTTAAATCAAAAGCTTACAAAATCTTTATGCAACAAAGCCTATCATGAATAATTAATTTTCACACTTTTCTTGCATATTATTTATTTCGCACCATATCTTAATAATTTTTCCAACATTCTGAATATTGTCATCCTTACGATACATTGCAATCTTGCTTATTTGCTTTGATAAATTCTCAGCTTCTTGTTCTCTTCCCAAAATTTTTAAGAAAGCAATACGATTATAAAACACAGGATATTTTTCAGATGGTTCTAAATATTTTTCAGCAATATAACTATATTGTAATGCAAGTTCAGGATTATTTTCAAACCAAAGTGTTGCAATAGATAAACTATCGTAGACTGTAGCAATTTGCATTGCTGTCAGTTCATAAGGAGCTGCTGCTTTTGATAATATATCTATTGAAATTCTAGGATACATCTTATGGAATTCTGGAATATATGAAATCACTCCTTTCAGATATTCTATACTTTCTGGATTTCTCTTAATTAATAGTGCTTTTGCATATAAAATCTGATCAGCAACATGAAGTGCCTTGCCTTTCGATATTACCTCTTTATCAAGAATAGAAATCAATTCATCTAAATGATTATATTTCAATAAACTAAAATAATATAAGTTTCTGATTGTTGCAAGTTCAGGATAAATCCTATGTACCCAACTCCATAAAGTCATCTCATTTTTCCAAAATGGAATAATCGACTTTGTGGTTACATAAGCTCCTATTGACCATATCAATAAAATTGTAATAGCTAAAATCTTCCATGATTTTTTACCAAGCTCAGATAAAGTAAAGACTATACCAATGACAAAAAAAGTTAAACCTAATGTCATAAAGCGTTCTTGTATAATATTATTTCCACTTGAAATAGGAATTAAGAAGATAACCAAACTGATCGTTACTAGATAACTTAACATCATCCATGCAAAGAAAGAGTTTCTTTTCACTGCATTAATAGTAAGATAAATAAGAAAAATGGCTATTAAAATAATACTAATAATATTTATTAAATTTCTAACAGTAAACAGCTCTGTTGGCTGAATTGGTCCTAATGTATAAAATGGCAATAATGCTTGTAAGAAATATTGTTTGATTGCATATAAAGGTATCTGCTGTTCAAATACGATTGTTTTGTAATACTCCCATGTAAATGGATAATGATAGGTTTCTTGCATTGAAGATAATCTAAGCATATAATATATAATAAAAAATACCCCAATAAATCCAAATAAAGTATAATATTTTTTAAAAAAACTAATAAAGCCAACTCTAAAACCATCAGAAGACACAGCACAATATAATATAAATATTAAAATAGGAACAACCAAACCTAATTCCTTACTCATCAAAGTAAAAAAATAACATAATCCTATTAAGAAATTAATAAATAGATTTAACTTATTTTTTAAATATTGAGAAATAAAAAGTATACAAGTAAGTAAAGTAAATAATGTTACCATCAAATCAAAACGACCAGATACCCAAGCCGTAGTTTCCACATGAATCGGATGAATTGCATATAACCCTGCACAAAAACTAGCAAGCAATACAAGATTTTTCTTTTGCTTTGCTTTTCCTAATAAATACGCCAACCAATAGACTAAACTAATATTACAAAGAAAAAGTCCAAGGTTGACAAGATGAGAAATAGCAGCACTTTGACCAAATAATTTAAACTCAATAAACCAAGAAAGAAAAACTAAAGGTCTAAAATAAGAAGAACCCGGTAAAACAGGGCGAGCTAGTATATCCCAATTTAATTTACTATTAATTAAATCAACATTATCCACAATTAATAAGTCATCATCCCAAAGATAATCAAAGTGTAATACCTGTTTATAAATAAAAAATATTACAACCAATATCATTAGCAAGGGTAATATTTGACTAATTTTCTTCATCTCTGGTCTCTTAATCATTCCACGGCCTTAAATTGACAACTCCTAAAGGCTGCCCATCCTTATCAAAAATAGCCACCAAATCTAAATTTGGCGCTTTAACAGGAAGCCACCCTCTTACATGATGGAATTGATGTAATTCTTTTTCTATTTGCTCCTTAGAATTAAATTGTTGTAACTTATCCAATGATTGCAACTTTCCCAGGATCGCTTTGGATTGAACTTGTATTGGTTGATAAGTTTCTGGTCGTGTTGCTAAACTAATACCATCAAACATTTCATCTTCTTTCTGTTGTTTCGCAATTTTCGGATTACTAGAATAAACTGCTGCAACCCATTGTGGAGATTCAAAAAAACCAATTTCAAATTCTTTTTTTTCTTTAGAAATATATAAATTTATTGGACTAACCAATTCAATATCATCAACAACAAACACCTGCCATGCTGGTCGTCCTTTTTCTATTGTCCATAAACCATAGCTATAGGCAGTAAGTTGTATAATAAGGATAACAATAACATCAAATATTAATTTTTTTTTATCTGCTTTATACACAATCAAAGTACATAACGGACCAAGAATAAAATCAACACTTAGCATTATCAGATATATAGAAGATACACCAACAGCTAAATTTAATGGCTGTGGATACCAAATACCATATATAAGATATAAAGCAACTAAAACCAAAATAACTGAAAGTACTAAATGACTTAAAAATGCCTTTACTCTCTGTTTAATAGAAATAGTATTATCCAACATTATCCTTACCCTCTAAAACTGCTCTTTAGCAAATCTTTGGCAGGCTTCCATATTTTCTCGTCCCTGACAATATTGACCAATAATAGCAGGTGTATAAATATATGCATTACCACCTCGCTTCAATGTCTTTTCCTTCTGCTGGTGATATAAGTCAAGTGCTTGCTTATACTGCTGATTTATATAGAGCACAGCTACTAAGTAATAATTAAACTGTTCCTTTTGATCATCAAGAAGATACCATTCAGCAATTTTTAAGTTCTGAATTGCACCCTCAACATCACCTTTAAATTTAATGAGAGCTAAAGCATATAATGTATAAGCATCAGACATTTGTGCAGAACTTAATAAAAAATAATCTGCCTTCTGCCTTGCTTTAGCATTATTTTCTTCGTGTAACTTTGGCAATACTGAAATTACACCTTTAAAATAATCCAAGCTTTCAGGATCATTTTTATTTAGTAGTGCAGTAGCATACGTTATTTGCTCACCTACCTCTAATGCATTATGTTTTTCTATATATTGATTACTAATTTTAATTACCTCATCAAATTTTTTCTTATTTACTAAAGCAGATAAATAATTACTACGAGCAAGTTTAGAATCAGGATGGGTTTGGTAAGCCCAATACCATAAAGTATACTCATTTAACCAAAAAGGAGCGACTGTTTTTACTGTAAGTATCGAAAATCCTAACCAAAAAACAACTACTATTGTACCAAGGACTACCACTTTTCTATATGAAATTTTTAAATTTTTAAATATCTTTGTATAGGGTAAAAATACTATAGCTAAAACCACAAAAATCATGGGTAATGTTAAAAACCGACTATGTCCTAAATTATTTGCTATACCCACAGGAATAAAATATAAAACCAAGAATAAGTATATAAAGGCACATAAACTCAGCAATGCACTTATATGACGTTTATATATTGCAAGATAGAAAATCAACAATATCAATATACCACTAATATAAGCAATAGATCTACTAAATAAACTTTGATCTAACTGTTCTAAAGGAGATAATAAAGAAACATGGCTAAAAGGTAAAAAAATCTGCAATAAATAATATTTAATGGCATGTAAAGGTAAAATACCATCTAATATCATTATTTGCATATAATCTCTATTAAATATTGCACTATTATATGAAACAGAACTTAATCTCAATAGTAAATATATTAAAAAAAATAGTATAAATGTAAAAATTAATTTGTATTGATTAAAAATAGCATTTTTTATTAATTTTAAATAAGATATATTAGGTTCCAAAATAATATAAAAAATAAATAAAATAATTGGCATCCATATAGCGACTTCTTTACTTAATAAAGCACATAGAAAACTAAATCCAATTGTAATACTAGCAGACCAAGAGAGAGAGATTTCACTATTTTTAAAGTACTTAATAAAAACTAATAACGCAACCAAACTAAATAATGTACACAATTGATCAAAACGACCAGATACCCAAGCTGTAGACTCTATTAAAGCAGGATGTGTCAAATATAATAATGTAGCTATACTTGCTAAAACAAGTGGTTGGCTTCGATCTAATCTCTTAGCAAACAAATAAGATAATAAAAATAATAATAAATTATTAATTATAAAAATAATTAATCCAATAGTATGAGATACAATTGGGTTTAATCCGAAGATATGGAATTCACAATACCAAGTTAAAAAAACAAAAGGCCTAAAATAGCTAGTATTTGGTAATACAGGACCAGAAATTAAAGTCCAAGTTAAAGGCTCTTCAACTAAGCCTGTTTTATTTACAAATAATAATGCGTCATCCCATACATATTGAGCAGAAAAAATAGATGAATAAAGAAATAATATTAATATGATAAAGCATACTATTATGCTAACTACTTTTAATTTATATTTCATATTTCCATCTGTTTCCTTTACAAAAAAACAAGACCTCTATAGAGGTCTTGTATGATCACATGAATTAATTATTATTTACATGCATTTGGACGATATTTAGGTAAAGTCGTACCTGTAGTACAACTCCAAGAAGCACCTTTATCAGTAGTTGTGAATAATACTGTAGAACCACTTGCATTACCTGTAGTCATTGTAACTGTAACTGTACCAGTAGGGAATGTACCACTAACTGTAGAAGCAACAGTTGCATACTTACCAGTTAATGTTGCACTAATTTCTGTAGCAACAGTTGAGGTAGCTGTTGGTGCGACTAAAGCAGTAGGCCAAGCTGCTTTATCAGAAGCATACTCAGCCAAAGGAGCTTTTAAACCGCCACCCAAAGTTACAGCTTCAGATACTTGTGCACGAGTGATGTAGTCTTGATAAGCAGGAATCGCAATTGCAGCCAAGATACCGATGATCGCTACAACGATCATCAATTCGATAAGAGTAAAACCCTTTTGCATTGATTTCATAACATTTCTCCAATGTATAAATTTTTATAAGCTTTTATTAGCTACTTGTATTCAGCATGTTCTATGCCAGTCCTTAGCTTATCGAATTTTAACTCAAAAAAACAGAGACTTAAAACATTATTCAGCATGGATAAAAGTCCTGCTTTTTTGACAAAAAAAAATAATAAATGACAAATTATGTCACCATTTAGCAAGTCTGAGACCTTGCTTAAGAAATTTTTAATGCTTTTTTAGTGATTTTCACAATTAAAAGAGAATTTAATCACAGAGTTTTTATTATCTTTTTTTCTAAAAAGTGATGAATAAATAGACCATTTATCGGAAGATAAACGGTCTAATCGAAATAGGTTGAATTGATTTTTGATAAAACAGCTTAATAAAGCCTTAGTTTAGAATATATGGCTCGTTTGAAAGCTCATTGTTCACTTCACTTTTATTGTTTTTACCGTAAAACTCATCAAGCACCGTACCAATTATCTGCACTCCATGTTTAACAGCAGCTTGATATTGTTTTGCAGTCAAAAGGCTGATCATTTCCTGACAGATTTGAGTCCAAATATGTGTTTGTGTTGCGTACTTCAAACCACGATCAATCAAAATCTCAACTTTACGCTCACACAAATTTAAATAAAGCAGCACACCACTATTCAACTCGGTATCCCAAACACCTAATTCTGCAAAGAGTTGCTGCGCGCGTAAACGTGTATTTTGATAGTAAGCTTGTGAGCACGGTATATGACCTTCAATTACCACCTGAATTTCACCTACATGACCTTTCTCTGCTTGCTGTACTGCTCTGGCAATCTCTTGTCGATCTTGTTTATTAAAATATCGATGTGCCGATGAAACGTAAAAAAAATGCTTTAACCAGCGTTTTGCACTAGGTTGTACAGATTCATCTAGCTTGGGTTGCGTAATAATTTCTGTTGTATCTGTTTTAGTTACCATGATCCTGAGGCACCTCCCCCTCCAAAACTACCGCCACCACCGCTATAGCCACCACTACCGCCAAATCCTCCACCTCCGCCTCCGCGTCCTCCACTAGACAAGAAAGCTTGAAAAATCAGTTGAGCAAGTGATGTGATTAATAAAAAGAAAATACCTACACCAAGCAGCAAACTCATAAGGATACCAGCACCATTTACCAAACCTGCAACTGTTGCAGCAACAGCAGCAGTAGATGCACTTAATCGTTTACCGACAATGAACGATCCTATGACACCCGCAATTAAAATAAATAGCGCCATCGTAAGCGTATTATCTTTTGCTTGTTGTGCTTGGATTGCCTGCTCATGTCGCTCTTTGAGCTCTTGAGCAGATTGTTGAGCGATCTCTGGATCAAGATTCACAATACGGGTAAGCTCATCCAAACCTGACGAAATCCCTTGTGCATATTGACCTTGTTTAAAATAAGGCGTGATCTGATTGCGAATTATTCGACTCAATACTACATCAGGTAATACACCCTCCAAGCCATAACCTGTCAATATTTGAATTCTACGGTCGTTGATCGCAATCGCCATCAATAAACCATTATCTCGCTTGGCTGAACCTAATTGCCATTCTTCGCCTGTACGCAAAGCAAAGTCAAAAATGGCTTCTTGTCCTGTCGTTGGCACAATAATTACACCGATTTGAGCTTTGCCTTGTTGATATAAACTCAGAATTTTTTGGTTAAGTTGCTGTATTTCAGCCTCACTCAACACCTTAGCTTGATCAATAACAGGCTGATTTAAAGTTGGTAAAGCTCGAATTGATTCACCATCCTCCATATCATTGGCAACTTTTGGCAATACGGGTGCTTGTGTTGACTGCGATGATGTAGAGGTATTTTTATGCTGATCTTGAATGATTTTTCCAGCAACAATCACATCACTGTGATCTGTTGCGGTTGCAACCTCCGCCCAAACGGTATGCTGACAACAAAGCAGCGCAAAAAGAATAATAAGAATATATTTAATTTTTTGCGTTGGTTTTATCAACATACCTTACTCCTTATCGATCTAACCAGTTTCAGATATTAATTAAATGAAACTGTAGGAGCTTGCTGTGCGGATTGTTCTGCTTTGAAGTTCTCTTTGGTTTTCATTCCAATGACTTTTGCAGTCATCACCTGTGGGAACTGGCGTACATAAGCATTGTAATCTTGAACGGTCGTGATATAGCGATTGCGAGCAACGGCTATACGATTTTCAGTACCTTCCAATTGGGCTTGTAGATCACGAAATTGTTCGTTGGCTTTTAAATCGGGGTAATTTTCAGAAACAGCTATCAGACGAGACAATGCACCCGTTAATTGACTTTGTGCTTGTTGGTATTTCTCAAACAAAGCTGGGTCTTCTAAAACTTCTTTATCAACTTTTAAACCTGCAACATTCGAGCGTGCTTGAGTCACTTCTGTGAGCACTTGTTCCTCATGTTTGGCATAGCCTTTCACGACATTAACAAGATTTGGAACTAAATCAGCTCGACGTTGATATTGGTTTTGTACTTCTGACCATGAAGCACTCACAGCTTCATCTTTCACTTGCAACGTATTATAACCACAACCCGTAAATAACAATGTGCTTGCCAATACGGTTGCCAAAGCGGTGTGTTTGATCATTTTCATAAAAATTTATCCTCAAGTTTTTCTTTATATTTTTGCGATAATTCATTGTAGTGAGATTTTTTGCTATCTGTGTAACATTTATTTAAGTTGATTTATTTTTAGATTAAATAAAAAAGCATTACTCAATTCGCTTGAAGTAATGCTTTGCAATACGAGGAGTATTATGCTGTCTGCCTCATAAACTGTAAATTTTAGATGCGGTTTCCTCTTGAAAGCTGATCATTCCATATTCGTCAGCCATACGTGCTTTCCAGTAATTTACCAATTTCGTATAGTCGTGCTTTGCAGGATGGAAATCTGTTTGATAATACGATAAGTATTCAGGAATAAGCTGAATTAACATTTTTCCAAGTAAATAGATTCCAAATAGATTACCACCGACTTTCGGTAAGCTTTTCCATTTATCTTGCCAAATCAAACGTGATGTTGCATAAAAAGTGAGACTTGCAAATCCAGTGGTTACACTTCGCATTAATAAACGACGAATACGATCATCACCATAGACCTCTTGATAGACATCAAAGGCAACGGAGCGATGTTCAATTTCTTCAATTGCATGCCACACCCATAATTTCATTGCATCATCATCTAAAGTACTTAATATTTCTGGATGTTTGAGAATGTAACCGCCTAACATCGCAGTAAAATGTTCAAATACACAAGTTAAAGCGAGCTGTAATTTTGGATGAATGTTTCGTAGTGCATCATCACGCTTTGCCAGCCACGCTTGAAAACGATCAAGGTTATAATCTTCTTTACGCCATGCATCATTGAACTCAGTATGGGCTTTAGAATGCATAGCTTCTTGTCCAATAAATGCAGCAATTTGTGCTTGTAACTGAGGATCTTTAACTTTATCTCGTACGTTCCGCACACTGTTTACAAAATATTGTTCACCAATTGGAAAAGTGGATGATAACGCAGTTAAAAGATGCGACATTAACGGAGAGTTAGCAAAATAGTGTCGTTGAATTTTTTTAGGATTAAATTGCAAACGACGCACTGTAATTCCCAAAGCTTTGGGACGATTTAAATAGCCTTTCTCTGAATTTGCATTTGCAAGTGCCATCTTGAGTTCCTGCACATTTTATATACTGACTTTGAGTATTGCGCTGCAGGATAATCAAGCATAGGGCAAAATAGCTTATACGATTTGCCAAAACTACCAAAAAGATAAGGTGAAAATAGTAGAGCCTGCATAATGCAGGCTCTACTTAGACGTGTTTTACAATTTTGTCTGGATTAAACACCAAGGTAATCTAAAATACCCTCGGCAGCTTGACGACCTTCCCAGATAGCAGTTACGACAAGATCAGAACCACGTACCATGTCTCCGCCTGCGAAGATTTTTGGATTAGAGGTCTGGAACTTGAACTCTTGCTGTTCAGCTGCCACTACACGACCTGAACCATCTAAGCTCACATTCGCAGAACCAAACCAATCCGCAGGGCTTGGACGGAAACCGAAAGCAAGCAATACTGCATCAGCTGGTAAAACTTCTTCAGAACCAGGAATTGGCTCAGGGCTACGACGACCACGGCTATCAGGCTCACCCATCTGTGTAGTCACGACTTTTACGCCTGTTACCTTGCCATTTTCGCCGACAATTTCAATTGGTTGACGATTGAATAGGAATTTTACACCCTCTTCATAGGCATTTTTCACTTCGCGCGCAGAACCCGGCATGTTGCTTTCGTCACGACGGTAAGCACATGTCACATCATGTGCACCTTGGCGTAATGAAGTACGGTTACAGTCCATCGCAGTATCACCACCACCCAGAACAATCACCTTTTTGCCATCTACACTGATGTATTCGCTTGGATCTTTTTCCCAGCCTTGGCAACGATTTACATTCGCAATTAAGAAATCTAATGCATCGTAAACACCATCAAGATCTTCACCAGGGAAACCACCTTTCATATAAGTGTATGTTCCCATACCCATGAATACTGCATCGTATTCAGCAAGCAACTGTTCGATCGTTACATCGACACCAATTTCAGTATTCAAACGGAACTCAATGCCCATCCCCGTGAAGATTTCACGACGACGTTTCATCACATCTTTTTCCATTTTAAATTCTGGAATACCGAATGTAAGTAGACCACCAATTTCAGGACGTTTATCGAATACAACTGGTTTTACACCACCGCGCGCAAGAATGTCTGCACAGCCTAAGCCTGCTGGACCAGCACCAATAATTGCAACTTTTTTATTCGTCCATTTAACGCCAGACATATCTGGGCGCCAGCCTAAAGCAAAGGCAGTATCGTTGATATATTTTTCAGCATTACCAATCGTTACTGCACCAAAGCCATCATTTAGAGTACAAGCACCTTCGCATAAACGGTCTTGTGGACATACACGACCACAAACTTCTGGCAATGTATTGGTTTGATGACAAAGTTCAGCTGCTTGGAAAATTTGACCTTCAGCAATCAGTTTTAACCAGTTTGGAATGTAGTTATGTACAGGACATTTCCATTCACAATAAGGGTTACCACACCCTAAACAACGATGAGTCTGGTTTGCAGCCACTTCCGCTGTAAAAGGTTTATAAATTTCCACAAACTCTGCTTTGCGGACAGTAATATCTTTTTTCTCTGGATCTTGACGTGGTACATCCAGAAATTGAAAGTCATTATTGAGGCGTTCTGCCATGTCTCTCTCCGTGGGTAGGCGCAGCGATGTCTCTCATCTCTGCACCTGCCTATGTCTTTGCAGTCGTGGAATTATTGTGGATCAGCTTGGGTTGTTTTCAAAAGCGTTTGCAAATTAGCAGCTTTCGGTTTTACAAGCCAGAACTTACGACTATAGAAGTCGAACTCATTACGGATTTTGTATGCCCAAGCACTACCTGTTTCTTTGATATGTTCATCAAGGATACGCAGTAGATTTTCTTTGTGATCTTCCATCGACTCGGTAGAGATACGATTTAGGTCAATCAGCTCATGGTTGTAGTAGTCTACAAAGTCATTATCAAGGTCAAGTACATAAGCGAAACCGCCTGTCATACCCGCACCAAAGTTATGACCAACTTTACCTAAGACAGTTACCACACCACCTGTCATATATTCACAGCAGTGATCGCCAGCACCTTCAATTACCGCAAAAGCACCTGAGTTACGAACAGCGAAACGCTCACCCGCAGTACCCGCAGCAAATAACTTACCGCCAGTCGCACCATACAAACAAGTGTTACCGATGATTGCAGTATTTTGTGTTTGGAACGGTGAACCTTTTGGTGGGAAGATGGAAACGCGACCACCCGCCATGCCTTTACCAACGTAATCGTTCGCATCACCTTCAAGTTTGATATGCAGACCACCTGCGTTCCAAACACCAAGTGACTGACCAGCTGTACCAACAAGATTCATCACAACTGGGTTGTTTTCCATCCCTAAGTTGCCGTAGCGACGTGCGATCTCACCTGAAATACGCGCGCCAATTGAACGATCACAGTTACCAACAGTGAAATTAAATGAACCGCCTGTACCTGCTTCAATCGCTGGTAGCATTTCAGCAACCATTTTCTCAGCCAATACACCTTTATCAAATGGCGCATTACCTTGAACTTGGCAATACTGAGCTTTACCTTCAGCAGATGGATGTGAAGTCAATAAAGCGCTGAGATCAAGATGAGCATGCTTTTCAGTTTCACCTGGTAAAACTTCAAGCAAATCAACGCGACCAATCAAATCTTTAAGTGATGCAACACCTAGAGCAGCTAACCATTCACGTGTTTCTTCTGCAATAAACTTGAAGAAGTTAATCAACATTTCTGGTTCGCCAATATAGTGTTCTTGACGTAAATGATCTTGCTGAGTTGCAACACCAGTTGCACAGTTATTCAAGTGGCAAATACGAAGATATTTACAACCTAATGCGATCATTGGTGTAGAACCGAAACCAAAGCTTTCAGCACCTAAAATTGCTGCTTTGATTACATCCAAACCTGTTTTTAAACCACCATCAGTTTGAACACGTACCTTACCACGCAAATCATTTACACGAAGTGCTTGATGCGCTTCACTTAAACCTAATTCCCAAGGCGAACCTGCATGGTGAATTGATGAAAGTGGAGATGCCGCTGTACCACCGTCATAACCAGAAATGGTAATGAAGTCAGCATAAGCTTTTGCAACACCTGCAGCAATAGTTCCAACACCTGGCTCAGATACCAGTTTTACCGATACCATCGCTTGAGGGTTTACTTGCTTCAAGTCAAAGATCAACTGAGACAAATCTTCAATTGAGTAAATATCGTGGTGTGGTGGTGGTGAAATCAAAGTCACACCTGGCACCGAGTAACGTAAACGTGCAATTAAGCCATTCACTTTACCACCTGGTAACTGACCACCCTCACCTGGTTTTGCACCTTGTGCTACTTTAATCTGCAAAACTTCAGCAGAAGTTAAGTACGCTGGCGTTACACCAAAACGACCTGATGCAATCTGTTTGATTTTCGAGTTACGAATCGTGCCGTAACGCGCTGGGTCTTCACCGCCCTCACCTGAGTTCGAACGACCACCAATTGTATTCATTGCAATTGCAATTGCTTCGTGTGCTTCTGGAGATAATGCACCCAAAGACATACCAGCAGAGTCGAAACGCGGAAGGATATCTTCAATGCTTTCAACTTGATCAAGCGCAATTGAATTTGTCGTTTTTAATTTGAATAAGTCACGAATCGTAGCTACAGGACGGTTATTCACCAACTCTGCATATTCTTTAAAGTCTTGATATTGACCTGAGCGAACAGCCTTGTGAAGTGAGTTAATCACGTCTGGGTTGAAAGCATGGTACTCTTTACCAAATACAAATTTAAGTAAACCACCTTGATCAATCGGCTTACGGTTCTGCCAAGCAGTTGTTGCCAATTTTTTCTGATCGTTTTCTAAATCTGCAAATGTCGCACCTTGAATACGGCTTGGTACACCAAGGAAACACTTATCAACAACTTCAGAAGATAAACCTACCGCTTCGAATAATTGACCACCGCGATAAGAAGCAACTGTCGAAATACCCATTTTAGAAAGAACTTTCAACAAGCCTTTCTCAATACCTTTACGGAAGTTTGCTTGTGCGTGGATTGGATCACCCAATAACTCGCCTTTAGCAACTAGGTCATTGATTACATCATAAGCCAAGTAAGGGTAAACCGCTGTAGCACCAAAGCCGAGCAATACTGCAAATTGGTGTGGATCACGCGCAAAACCTGTCTCAACTAAAATGTTTGCATCTGTACGCAAACCAGTTTTAATTAAGTGATGATGTACGGCACCTGTTGCCAATGCTGAATTCGCAGGTAAGAAGCCTTCACGGAAGTTCTTATCTGTTAATACGATGAGTGTTTTCCCATCACGAACAGCTTGAGCAGCTTCTTCACAAATACGAGCAATTGCTGCTTGTAAGCCTTCTGCTTCAGCATAGTTCAAATCGATATCAACAACGCCATAACCTTCGCGCTCTTTTTCCACATCACGAAGCTGCTGCATTTTTGAGTTTGACAATACAGGGCTTGAAATAATGATGCGGTCAGCGTGCTCTGGACCTTGTTCAAATACGTTTTGCTCACGACCTAAGCAAGTTTCCAATGACATCACAATCGATTCACGCAATGGATCAATTGGTGGATTAGTTACTTGAGCAAACTGTTGACGGAAATAATCAGATACATGACGTACCTGACGAGATAATACTGCCATTGGCGTATCATCACCCATCGAACCAACAGCTTCTTGACCACTTTCTGCGATAGGACGTAACAACTGATCACGCTCTTCAAATGTTACCATAAACATTTTTTGAGCTGCTTTTAATGCATCGCCAGTTAAACCTTGATCAACTAATTGTTCTTCAAGTTGCGGGTTCGCTTGCAAACGGATTGCGTGATCACGTAACCATTCACGATATGGACGCATGTTTTTAAGATGGTTACTAACATCTTTAGTATCGAGAACTTTACCTGTCAGTGTATCTACAACAAGGATTTGACCAGGACCTACACGGCCTTTAGATACCACATCTTCTGGTTCATAACCCCATACACCGATCTCAGATGCAAGTGTGATGTAATCATTTTTAGTGATCACCCAACGTGCTGGACGCAAACCATTACGGTCAAGCATACAGATTGCATGGCGACCATCTTGAATAACCAAACCTGCTGGACCATCCCAAGCTTCCATATGCTTAGAGTTGAACTCATAGAAAGCACGTAAGTCAGCATCTAAGGTTTCAACGTTTTGCCAAGCTGGTGGAACTAACATACGTAGTGCACGGAATAAATCCATACCACCACCAACTAAGATTTCAAGCATATTATCTAAGCTAGAAGAATCCGAGCCAGTACGGTTAACAATTGGATTTAGTTCAGTTAAGCCTGGAAGTAATGGGTTTTCAAATTTTGGAGTACGCGCCAAAGCCCAGTTACGGTTTGCAGTAATAGTGTTAATTTCACCATTGTGTGCAAGATAACGGAAAGGCTGAGCCAAAGGCCAACGCGGTAATGTATTGGTTGAGAAGCGCTGATGGAATACAACGATATGTGATTTTAGACGCTCATCTGCCAAATCAGTGTAGAAGTCAGCAATAGCAGCAGGCATCATCAAGCCTTTATAGCTAATCACTGTTGTGGCTAAAGTAGTCACATAAAATAAAGGATCATTTTGTAATTGTTGTTCAGCACGACGACGCGCTAAGAAGAGTTTACGATTAAACTCAACTTCAGTGACACCCATAGGGCAGTTCACTAGGATTTGTTCAAATGCAGGAAGTGATTGCAACGCAATTTCACCTAGAGCATCATTATTTGTCGGCACAACACGCCATGCTGCAACGGTAAGACCTTCAGCTGTAATTTCTTTGTTCAGAATATTTTTGGCATTTTGAGCTAAAGCAGGGTCAATATTTAAAAATACAGTACCCGCAGCAAAAATCTCAGTAAGATTAGTACCTAACTTCTGAGCTTCGTCACGAAAGAACTGTTTCGGCATAGCCAATAGCAATCCGCACCCATCTCCCGTCTTACCATCTGCGGCAATACCACCACGGTGCGTCATGCAACTTAAACTGTGAATTGCGGTTTCCACAAGATGATGACTTGAATCACCCTTCATATGGGCAATCAAACCAAAACCACAGTTATCCTTAAACTCATCAGGTTGATATAAACCTTGAGCGGGAGCTACAGTATTAGGCGATGGCATGTGCATAGCGTACCCTTCTTTCAACATGGCTCTTTCGAGCAACAAACAATCAATTCATTTTCTGCGATATTGCCGATCAACTCATATAAAGTTCAATGCTTCGCGAAAACATTTTTTCTGGCGGATTTGCAATATACGCTGTTCCGCTAGGAGATTCAGCGCATTTCACCATATAAAGTGTTTTTAGTTATTACACCTTCACACTTCTTTGTAAAGCACAAAAACTTTACATTTCACCAAAATAATGAATCATTTAGCACTAAAAAGAGCAATGAGCAGATAAATTAGCACCACAACGATGCAAAAAATATGCCATAAAATTATAAATTTACTAAATCATTAAAAAAGTTAAAATAACTAAAAATTATAAAGATATGAGTCGTTTCCTTTTAGAACAAAATTGCACCAAAAAAAAGCTTAATGCAACAATTTTGAACTATTTTGCACCATTTTAATGCAAGATCAATTAAATGGATCCGTTACTTCTCTTCTAGAAGAATCTGAATTTTCTCTTATTTTTTCAGGAGTTGAGCTATTATTTTGTTGATTAGACTGACTTTGTCTAACGTTAACCACATTACCTTGTGCATCACGCTGAGTCACAGTTGTAGTCACAGTTGTCGATGTATTTACACTCTGAGTTGTAGCGGTATTTGATGAACCCTTCGCCTGCTGCCCACTCATCAACAAAGTTTCATCTATTTTAGGTAATGCTGCTGGCTTCAATCGCACTTCAAATAACTGATTCGAAGCTGACTTTAACTCATCTGAGCCTAAATCATTTACATAAGATATATAAGCAGATAATTGCTGAATGGTCGGATGTATTGACTTTGGTAAAACTAAATTAAGTTGGGAAAATTGACGTTTAGCTTCTTTAGCGTTTGGGAAAAGACCATATGCCAATACATATTGTTCAACTTGTTGATCACCACTCAAACGAAAATAACTAAATTTATTCCGATCTGCACGACTCAACAAAAAGTTTTTAACAATTGCCTCATCCGAACTACGAAAAATTTCAACAACCCATTGACGTTGATTTTCACTGATAAATTTTGTTCCACGGAATTCAGGTGCATGTTCATTCGACACAACAACACGAGTTGTCAAATCTAGTGGTTTAACCTCATTCGTTAATGCACCTAAATTCGTAGTCGCTGTTACTTTTTCAGACTTAATTTCAACCTGTGCTTCATTTTTAGAAGGGTGATCCACCTCAACAAGTGCATCACGATCCGTTACAGCCCAAAATATCAGTGCAGCCACCAAACAAGCGATAGAGAAAAAAAGCCAGCTATACTGTTGAATATTTTGCCAAATTGATCGTGACACAGCTATATTACCCTAATTTTAATTACGCGCTTTGGTTTGCAAGAATTGCTTGTTTCATCAGCTCAACATCAAAATCCTTAGTGATCACTGCTTGTCCAAGTTGTTTCAACAAAACCAAACGCAATTGACCATTCAAAACTTTCTTATCATGTGCCATATAAGCTAAGAATTCTTCAAGAGGAATTTTTGGACATGATATCGGTAAACGAGCACGTTGAATGATTTTTTTTGTACGCTCAAGATCTCCCCTTGAGATCCAACCCAAACGTTCAGACAAATCAGCAGCCATCACCATCCCCGTAGCAACAGCTTCTCCATGCAACCAAATACCGTAACCTAAATAAGACTCTATTGCATGCCCAAATGTATGACCTAAATTCAACAAAGCTCGTTCACCTTGCTCTTTCTCATCATTTGCAACAATTCTAGCCTTATGAGCACAAGAGCGATAAACTGCTTCAGCTAACAGGTTTGCATCTCGAGCAACCAACCCATCCATGTTCTCTTCGAGCCAAGTTAAAAAATCAAGATCACCAAGTAAGGCATATTTAATCACTTCTGCCAATCCCGCCGACAACTCTCGATCAGGCAAAGTGTCTAACTGCGCCATATCCGCAAGTACAACTTGAGGTTGTTGAAATGCACCCAGCATATTTTTGCCCAGTGGATGATTAATTCCTGTTTTACCCCCAACACTCGAGTCCACTTGCGACAATAAAGTTGTAGGAACCTGAATGAAATTTACACCACGTTGAAAACAAGCGGATGCAAAACCAGCCATATCACCTACAACACCACCACCTAAGGCAAGCACTGTACAATCTCGATTAAAACCTGCTTCTAATAAAGCATTAAAAATCAGATTCAAATGCTCAATATCTTTATACTGCTCACCATCAGGTAAGATACAAGTTGCAACTTGTTTATCTAATTGCTCTAAAGCTTTACCATAATGCTCCGCGTATAAAGGTGCGACAGTTGTGTTAGATACCAACATCACTTGTCGTCCGTGCAGATAAGGTTCAAGTAATCTCTTGGGATCTAAATGACTACCAATAAAAATCGGATACCGACGATCCCCCAACTCTACATGTAACGTCTGCATAGCATTAACCACTAAATAAATTACTTGACTTGTTTAGATAAAATTAACTGAAGAATTCTTTGAGCTAAATCTCTTGCTGCACCTTGATTTGTTTCAATAATATAATGAGCAACTTCGCGATAGAGTGGATCTCTCGCATCTAGCAATTCTCTAAGTTTCTTTTCAGGATTTTCAACTTGAAGTAATGGACGATTTTTATCACGATAGGTACGCTGCAGTTGAAGTTCTACAGGCGTATAAAGATAAACAACTATTCCTCGCTGATGAAGGAATTGACGATTTTCTGCTTGAGTAACTGCACCACCACCTGTTGCTAGAACTAATGATGAACGAGAAGTTAAGTCATTTAATACATTTGTCTCGCGTAAACGAAATCCCACTTCACCTTCTTTTTCAAATATCCATGGAATGGTAGCGCCTGTTTTACGTTCGATTTCATGATCACTATCAATAAAATCACGACCTAACAATTCTGCTAAATGCCGACCAACTGTTGTTTTACCTGCCCCCATTGGCCCTACCAAATAAATATTTGGTAGGGATTCAAACGCTTTGCTTGGCAACGCGCCACCTATATTCATTGCGACTATTGAAAATATATTAATGATTTCTTGTCAAAGTGTCATTAACAATTCTCGGCGTAACAAAAATAAGCAACTCGCGTTTATTGTCTTGTTTAGACTCTCTGCGGAATAATTTCCCAACATAAGGTAAATCACCCAAGAATGGAACTTTGGTCTGAGAATTAATATTTTCTTGCTCGAAGATTCCACCAAGAACAACAGTTTCACCATTATCAACCACAACATTCGTATCAATTGTGTTTTTATTAATCGTCAACTGCCCTGTAGGTGTTGGTGTTCCTGGTGAGTCTTTGGTGATGTTTAATTTCATCATCACCTTACCCTCAGGGGTAATACTTGGTGTAACATCCAAACTTAAGGTCGCATCAATAAATTCAGTTTTTGGAACAGCATTAGCTCCACCACCCGTAGAAGATGAATAAGGAATTTGAGTCCCTGATTCAATTTTTGCAGCTTGCTTATCTGCGGTTAGAACTTTCGGAGTTGAGATTACTTCACCATAACCATCAGCCTGAACAGCCGACAACTCTAGGTCCAACATAAAATCTGAAAGACTAATTAAACCAAAAGCAATACGACTTGCTCCAGGTGTCACAGCACCTAAATTCACATTCAGATTATCTGGACGCTCAATATCATATTTCCAACCACCAGTTTCACTATCAGCTGTAGGTTCTCGTAAATTCCATAAAGTTGTATCACTACCACCAACAAGCAAATCATTATTAGATGCTATACCTTGAGACAATATCCCCCACTTCACACCCATCTCTTTGGTAAAGTCTGTACTCGCACGCACAATACGTGCTTCAATCATAACCTGCTTAACCGAAACATCGAGTAAATCGATCATTTTACGTATTTGATCAATCTTTTGTGATGTATCATTTATAATCAACGTATTTGTCCGTGGGTCAATCGAAACAGTTCCGCGTGGGCTCAATAAACTACCTACGCTATCCCCTAACAGATCATTAGCTCCCTGGTTACGATTACCATTACCTGAGCCATTTTTACCTTGAGTAATAAGCTTTTCAATATCAACCGCTTTCGCATAACTCAATTGAATATATTCTGTTTGCAAAGGTGCAAGTTTCACACTTTGGGCGATTGCTTTTGCCTCATCCTCTTCCGCTTTGATCAGCTCCGTAACTGGTGCAATCCAAATTACATTTCCATTACGGCGCTTATCCAAATTTTTTGTTTTCAAAACGATATCAAGAGCCTGATCCCAAGGAACGTCTTTAAGACGTAGTGTAATATTTCCTTGTACAGTATCAGCAGCAACCATGTTGATTCCTGTGAAGTCTGCTAACAACTGCAAAACACGGCGCACTTCAATATCCTGGAAATCCAATGAAATTTTATTTCCAGTATAACTTTGTGGTTTAGCTTTATTCGGTGATTTATCTTCTGGTCGTTTCAAGCTAATTGTAAGTTTGTTCTCTGCCTGATAGGCCATGTACTCATAGCTACCTGCAGACTGAATAGTAATAACTCCATTTCCTTTATTGTTATAAGCATCAATACTTGCTACGGGGGTCGCAAAATCATTAGTATTTAAACGACGCGCCAAGTGCGTTGGGATTTTATTTCCAAGAGTACGAACAACAATTTTACTTCCTTGTTGTTGTACATCTACTGGTGTATTACCCCCCAATAAATCGATAACAACTAGTCCTTCACCTTGATTTCCTCGTTGAAAACCAATATTGGAAACCCCTTGTTGAACTTGTCGAGTAGCAACCGTAGGATTACTGATTAAAGCTGGTTTTGCTGAATTTATTTTTAAAACAAAAGTATTACCTTCAACACGGGTTGTGAATGCACCAGAATCCTTTAGATTCACGATCAAACGAGCACGCTGATCATCTGCAGCCACATTGATTGAACTTGCTTCATTGGTTGAAACAGGAATGGATGTTTGCTTTAAGTTCTGCTGAGCCTTATCAAAATCTAAAATTAAACGAGCAGGCTGCTCAAGTTGATAGGCCTGTGGTTGAGGAGGCAAACCATTAAACATGACTCTGATTTCAGTACCCTGATCACCCAAGTTCATCGGCACAATATTTGTAATACCCACCTGTGCCGAAGCTACTTGCGAAATAGCAATTGCAACCGCAGCCATAGAAAATTGACGGAATGCATGATTCATGGTCTTCGCTTCCCCAAATAAAGAATCTTTAATCTGTTTTTTCATTTTTATTCCCTTAATTTTATGGTGCCATACCAATTAGAACGAGTGTTCTTGGTCTCTCCACATAACCATCACGCCCATCTGGTACAATTTCCACCAAATCAATCTGAGTCGGACTAATTTTTACCACTCGACCTTGATTCATTCCTAAGTAGTTTCCAACCTGCACCCGCTCAATTTGTCGGTCCGGGGTCTGAATCAGTGCTATCGTTTCATTTGTTTTGCCACGCATGCTACCCTTCATATTTAGGGATTCCAACGCATAACTTTCCAGTGGTTGCGGTTGACGATTGAAATTTGGATAAACCCGTTTACCCGCCATGATCTTTAACTCAGCCGCCAATGAGCTTGGCATAAATGGACTTTTCAATTGATGTGCTGAATAGTTAAATAATGGTACAGGGCTAAATACCGGTGCTGGCTCAATAGGTAAAGCAGGTTCGTTCCGAATTTCAGCCATTTTTTGGTTTACAGCGTCAATTTTTGAATCACATCCAACCAAAACAAGCCCAGCCATAAAACTAAACAATAATTTATAATTATTCATTAGTTAGTTCCTCCTTGACTAGGTGGATTATTCTGAGGAGGTACCGCCGCTCCAACCTCAGTATTTGCTGCATCATCAGCACCCACATAACGGTAGGTTTTTGCCTTAACAGAGTAATTCACAACAGGAATATCTGACTTCTTCGTCTTATCTTCTGAAGCTTCAACCGTGAAATCATGTAAAGTTACAATTCGAGGCAGTGCAGCAATACCTGTAGCAAATGCTCCAAATGCATGATAATCGCCAGTTGCTTCAATACTAATCGGTTGTTCAATAAAGAATTCTTGCTTAACCTCATTTTCTAAGCGAATATTCTTAAACTTCAACCCCGAATTCACACCAGTCAAGTTAATATCTTCAACCAAACTTGGAATCTCAGTTTCTTTCGGCAATTGTTCTAGTTGCTGATTAAAATTAGCTTCCATTTCTTGTAACTGAGCTTGGTAACGCTGCAAATTACGCAGTTTAGAGTCTTTTTCTCTAAATTCATTCAATAAACTTTGCTCTTTAGCCTCTTCATTAGCAATACGCTCAAGCTGAGATTTAATAACAACAAAGTAACCAAGTGCTAAAACAGCTAAAAAAACAAAAACCCAACATGTCACTTTTACAGATAGCGGCCAGCTACCGTAATTATTCATATCAAGCGTATTAAATTGCTGAAAGAATTGCTCTACTGTCATTTTCTTTTTCTTTACAGCAACATCTTGATTGAGTTCATTTAATTCTTCTTGACTCATTGTGCTGCCCCCACTGTTCCTGATGCGACCGTTTCTGCTAATGGGTCAGCTTCAACTGTTGTACCTATTTCACCAAGATCAACAGTTACAACAAAACTTCCATAGTTTTCTTCAATACGAGGTATAAGCGAGCTGACAGTTTTGTCTTTTTTCTCTTCAGCCGCTAAAAAGGAATTCATAAAAGCATTGCGATACCACGGCGATGCTTCAAGATTTCTCAGTAACTCAGCAACCGTATTTGGACTTTCAGCTTTACCTTCTATCGTGAACTTATCTCCTGTACGTGTAAATTTAGTCAAATACATGGTTGGCGGAGTTACTCGCACCAATTCATCGATTAAACGTACAGCAACAGGTCTTTGACCTTGCAATCCTTGAATGAGTTTCATCCGTTCAATAATTGCATTACGTCGCTCTTGCAAGCCATCTAGGGATTTTAATTGAGCATCAAGATTTTGATTTGTGCTCACAATCAGTTGGTTCGCTTGTTCTTGATCATTTAATTTGTAATCAAGATAACCCCATCCTGCCAAAACTGACGCCACACCTAATGCAGCGACCCCTACACAATATGCAATAAATTGTTTCTTTCGTTGTTCTCTTAGCTCATCACGCCAAGGGAGTAAGTTAATCTTTGCCATTAATCAAAACTCCTCAATGCTAATCCACATGCCACCATCAACGATGAGGCATCATTTTCTATTTTTTTGATATCGATTTGGGGAGAAAAGCCCATTTGTAAAAATGGGTTGGCAATCGTTACTCGATAACCTAGCTTTTGTTGTAACAGTTTAGCTAGGCCTGGAATATTGGCATTACCACCTGCTAACAGGATGTGGTCAATCTCATTAAATTGAGACGATGAGAAAAAGAATTGCAGCGAACGTGCGGCTTGTTGCACAACTGCATCAAGAAACGGTTCTAAAACTTCGGTATCGTAATCATCTGGCAAACTTCTTTCTTTTTTAGCTCGACCAGCTTCTTCAAAAGATAAACCATAGCGATTTTGAACGTCTTGAGTAAGTTGTTTTCCACCAAACACTTGCTCACGAGTATAGATAATTTTACCTTTTTGCATGACCGATAACGTCGTCATCGTATGCCCAATATCTAGAATACCCACTGTATTCGCACCCATAGGTAGCGTATCAGCGAATACACTAAAAGCACGCTCCATCGCATAACTTTCGACTTCAGCAATCTTTGCCTTTAGACCTGCTAGTTCCAGAACTTCAACACGTGAATCAACATTCTCAGTACGCGTAGCGACTAATAACACATTGACACGATTAGGATTTGCCAATCGATCAGCTAAGACTTCAAAGTCCAAACTAACTTCATCTAATGGGAATGGAATATATTGCTCTGCATCCATACGAATTTGAACTTCCCGCTCATCATCCGTCATGTCAGCATCCATCTCGATGATCTTATTAATGACCATCGAAGTAGGCACGGCAATAGCCACATTGGTAGTGTGAGGGTTTGCAAGATTAACAACTCGTTCAAGCGCGTCGCCAACTGCTTCTGGGTTTAAAATGCTTTTCTCAACCACACTATTTTCAGGTAGTGGCATCAATGCATAACTTTCAACCCAATATCGACCGTTCTTAACAGAGAGTTCCAATAACTTAACAGTTGTCGAACTAATATCGACACCCACTAACCCCTTATTTGGTTTACGATATAACCTGAGCACAGTACTTTCCTATTTATTTTTTTATCCCCAAAAATACAACACACTAATTTGTTTTGGTCTTTAATTTATACGGATACAATATCTCATCTAACAATCCGTATGTCTAAAGGATATACTGACCACAATTAGTTTGCCATTCGCTCTTATTAAAACTTACTTATTATGAAAAAGCTATCCAGTTCTGGCATTGTTCGCCCATTTTTTTTGATGCTTATTATTATCTTAGTCTCACTTCCAATGGGTTTTTATGGCATGTATCTCTATCTAGCACCCTCTTTGCCAGATATGAGCTCTCTTAAAAAAGCGCCATTATTGAAGCCATTACAGGTGTATACAGCTGATAATAAGTTAATTGCAGAATATGGTGGTAAGCTATCCATTCCAGTTCAATATGAGCAAATCCCCCCTACATTTATTCATGCTTTTTTAGCAGCGGAAGACTCCTCTTTCTTCGAACATAATGGCATCAGTTTCAAAGGTTTAGGTCGAGCACTCACTGAATCAATTACAGGTTCTGACGTGCAAACTGGTGGCTCAACAATCACCATGCAGGTTGCGAAAAACTATTATTTAAGCCCAGAAAGGACACTTAAGCGTAAGCTTACCGAAGTATTTTTAGCACGAAAAATAGAGCAAAATCTAACCAAACAAGAAATCTTAAGTTCATATGTAAATAAGATATTTTTAGGTAAAAATGCCTATGGAATTGCTGCGGCAGCCAGAATTTATTACAACAAAAATTTAGATCAACTTAGTATCGCTCAAATGGCGATGATTGCTGGTTTACCTAAGGCACCATCGAAATACAATCCAGTCGTAAATCCTGAACGTGCTTTAGAGCGTCGTAACTGGATTTTAGGTCGAATGTTACAGCTAGGTTACATCAATCAATCACAGTATCAAAAAGCAGTTGCTGAACCGATCAATCTCAATATGATTGATCGCTCTGTGAGTAATGTTCATCCTTACGTCGGTGAAATGGTTCGTTCTGAACTCGTAGAACATTTTGGTGAACAAGCGATTGATTCTGGTTATAAAGTTTACACAACGATTGATAGCAACAAACAAAAATTCGCCGAACAATCCATTCAAGATGGTTTAGAGGCGTATGATCGACGACATGGCTGGCGTGGTCCTGAAGATCACGACAAACCACTTAATCAATTTATGGCATATGCAAATACTTTTCCAGCGCAAGTAACTAAAGTAAATACCAATTCATTTGAAGCTTTGATGCAAGATGGCTCGACTGTCACCGTAAATTGGTCAGGCATGTCATGGGCACGTCCTTATCGCAATGCGAATAGCGTTGGTGGTGCGCCTTCTCGCGCATCCCAAATTGTGAAGGTAAAGGACATTATCCGCTTACGTCCTAATGAAGACAAATCAGCCTGGTCACTGGTCCAAGTTCCAAAAGTTCAAGGACAATTAATCGCCTTAAACCCAAATGATGGCTCAATTGAAGCAGTCGTTGGCGGATATAATTTTTATCAATCGAAATTTAACCGTGCTGTGCAAGGCTGGAGACAACCTGGTTCGACCATTAAACCTTTTGTTTATGCACTCGCTTTAGAACGAGGTATGACACCCTATAGCATGGTAAATGATAGCCCGATCCGTATTGGGAAATGGTCACCAAAGAACTCTGATGGACGCTATCTTGGGATGATCCCTCTACGTCGTGCGCTTTACCTTTCTCGAAATACAGTCTCTGTTCGTTTATTGCAAAATGTAGGAATTGAACGAGCTAGACAGCTGTTTATGGACTTTGGTTTAGAAGAAGAACAGATTCCTCGCAACTACACAATTGCCTTAGGTACACCACAGGTATTACCAATTCAAATGGCTACTGGTTATGCTACTTTTGCAAATGGTGGATATCGAATTCAACCACATTTCATCAAACGTATTGAAGATGCAACAGGTAAAGTCATTTATGAGGCCAAACCTGAATATGCCTGCATCCCATGTATCAACAATCCAAATGCTTATGCAGAACAACAAGCTGCAGAAGAAGCTAAAACTAAAGAGATCACCAATGAATCTTTAGATGACGCACTCGCAGCTTCAGATGCACAAACAACGACATCTACAGTCGACACCAAAACCAATAGCGATTATCGTCAAGCTCAACGTATATTAAAATCAAGTTCAGCATATGATATGGCGAATATCTTACGCGATGTAATTCAACATGGTACAGGTCGTGCAGCGCTTAAAATTGGTCGTGATGATTTAGGTGGTAAAACAGGTACAACCAATGATGCAAAAGATGCTTGGTTCGCAGGTTTTAATGGAAAGTTAGTCGCGGTAGCTTGGGTTGGTTTTGATCAGCCACGCACATTAGGTCGTAGAGAATACGGTGGCGTTGCAGCCCTACCAATTTGGACAACATTCATGGCAAATGCACTCAAAGACACACCATCGTCATGGGTACATTTAGATAAAAATGCTAAAGATCCAATTTCACGCGCTAAATTACAGATCCAATCAACTGAAGATACAAAAGAGTATCGCGCCGCTCCACCATTGGCTCGACCATTGTATCGCCCAGAACCAACACCACAAACACGCTCTGTTGAGAATGATTTTTCTGATTTACCAGGAACAAATGCTTCAGGTGAAGAACAAATTATTGTTCCAGCAAATAGACAACCACCTCCAATGAATAATGATTCACAAAACCCCGTGCCTAAAAAGGAACGAGATGGAATTGAAAACCTAATTAATCAGATACAATAACTCATTCGAAGCCATCAATTTGATGGCTTCTTTCTTTTCTGAAATAAATAAATCTGAAAAGCAGCCGTAACCTCAAATTCATTTTGCTGTTCTAATTGGGCTCTACGCTCAGGATTTGCCTTATATGCATATGGAGTCATCGCAATAAGATTCTTCAAATCTTGTTGTTCCAATCGCAGTGACGCTTCTATAACCTGTGCTTGCTTTAAATCAAATTCATCATTTAACTGATCGACGAATTTTTGTGGTTCATGCAAATTCACTTGTTCAAATAATGCTTCTCGCAATGCAAACAAGTGCTTCGGTGCAGGCGTTACTACAATCAAATATCCTTCTGGTTTTAATACCCGCCCAATTTCACTTTGCGGGATAGGACTAAAAAGACTGCTACAAACATCAATTACAGAGTCCCTCACTGGCAATGTAGCACCTGTGCCAACAACCCATGTGACTTTATTATTCAGTTTTGCAGCTCGTTGTACTGCTGTTTTTGCAATATCAACACCGATACAGACTTTTGCACAACCTTGCATTGCACTTGTGTAATAGCCTTCACCACACCCAATATCCAAAATAGAACTGGGCTGCAATGTTTGTAGCAACTCAACAACAGCGTTTTGAAGAGGTGCATAAAAACCTTTTTGCAAGAATTCACGTCTAGCCAAAACTGATTCTGCTGTATCCCCTGGGCTTTTACTATGTTTATGCTGTACCACATGCAAATTGACATAGCCTTGCTTAGCAACATCATAATGATGTCCATTTTCACATCGCCATGAGTTTTCAACCAAATCCAATGAGTGTCGACAGACAGGACACATCAGCAAACTCATTTATTTTCTCCAAAAAAAAAGCCGGTATCCACCAGCTTTTTTGTGAATTTTCGCTTAACGTAATTTTAACGTCATCAACCCTAATACAACGAGGAAAATCGTAATAATCCAGAAACGGATAACAACTTGCGTTTCTTTCCAACCTTGCTTTTCATAATGATGGTGTAAAGGTGCCATCAAGAACACACGCTTATTCCGCATGCGTAAGGATCCGATTTGTAAGAAAACTGAAACAGCTTCCATTACGAAAACACCACCCATAATAGCAAAAACAATTTCTTGTCGAACCATCACAGCGATTGTACCCAACATTGCACCTAGTGCTAATGCTCCTACATCACCCATAAAGACTTGTGCAGGGTGTGCATTATACCAAAGGAAAGCTAAGCCAGCACCGATCATTGCTGAACAGATCACCACGAGCTCTGAAGTATATTTTACATACGGAATATGCAAATAATTGGCAAAACGAATGTCACCAGACAAATAAGCAAACACGCCTAAACCTGCAGCAACCATAACAACTGGCATAATCGCTAGTCCATCTAATCCATCAGTTAGATTGACTGCATTCGACGCTCCATTGATTACCAAATAAGTAAATACAATGAATGCTAATCCAAAAGGAACAACTGAAAGTGGGATCGAAAGATTCTTAAAAAACGGAATAAGCAAATCCAGCATATTTGCTGTATGCACAACACTATCTTGTTGCTTTGCAATAACATACAACGCAACACCTGCTCCTAAAGATGCAACCGAAGTCCAAAAGAACTTCTTACGAGCAGGCAAACCAGCGTTATCTTTATAACGAATTTTAATCCAGTCATCAGCCCAACCAACAGCACCAAAGACAACCATGACACCTAGGACAATCCAAACATAAGGATTTGAAAGATCAGCCCACAATAGCGTACTAATCCCAATTGAAAGCAGAATCAGGATTCCCCCCATCGTTGGCGTACCCATTTTTTTAGCATGGTTTTCTGGAGCAAACGAGCTAACTGCCTGACCATATTTCAAAGCTTGTAGCTTGCGTATCATGATTGGTCCTAAAACCAAACCAATCATAAGCGCAGTTAACACGCTCAATAACGAGCGTAATGTTAAATAACGAACAACCTGAAATGAGCTGTTATAGCCCGCCAGTTGCTCAAATAACCATAACAACATTTAGATTTTCTCCATCAAATCAGCCATCAACGTTTCCATGTGGGTAAAACGAGACCCTTTAAAGAGGAAACTCATTGACTGGGGTTGATGTGTCTGAATTAACTGAATTAAAAATGGTAAAGCTTCTGCTTGTGTCGCAAAGGCGTGTAATTTTTCTGAGTGGGATGAACCTTGTAATGCGGCATTTGCAAATTCACCCACTACAACAATTTGATCCAAGGCTAAAGCAGCTAAATCGCGACCTAAATCATGATGCTCTTGCCAACTACTATCACCTAACTCACCGATATCACCCATGACCATGACCTTGAGGCCTTGTTGTTGCAAAAGCACTTGGGCAGCAGCACGCATTGAAGTTGGATTCGCATTATAAGTATCATCGATGAACAAATGGTTTTGATGTTGAATAAAATTCAAACGCCCTTTCGCACCCTGAGCCTGTTCCAAACCCTCTACGATATCATCTAGTTCGATACCAATTGCCAAAGCAAAGGCTGTAGCCGCCGTTGCATTTTGAACATTATGCTCACCAGCAAAAGGTAAATTAACTACACGCTGACCTTGTGGGGTATGTAAATTAAATCGAACAGATTGAGGCTTTAATTCGATCTCAGTCGCGTAAACATCACCACCTTGACCAAAGCTTAAATTTGAGTGTGCTTGAGCACTATTTCTAATGTTGGCAGTAAAATCATCAGCAGCAGGAACGATCGCTACTCCTTGAGGTAAAATGTGCGCATAGATCTCAGATTTAGCACGACAGATTCCTTCACGCCCTCCAAATTCACCTAAATGTGCAGTACCAATATTTAGGATTCCTGCGACATGAGGTTGAACCAAATTAGACGTATAATCAATCTCACCTTGGTGACTTGCACCTAATTCCATAACCGCGTATTGATGTTCTTTACGCAATTCAAGCAACATCATTGGAACGCCCAAATCGTTATTTAAATTGCCACGTGTAATCAATGTCGGTGCCAAACGAGAGAGAATACTCCCGAGCATTTCCTTAGTTGTTGTCTTACCACTACTTCCAGTCAATGCGATCACTTTCAGATGTGCATTCTGTTTACGACGATAGGCTCCTAGATCACCTAAGGCTAAACGTGTATCTTTAACAACCAATTGCGTAATATCAACATCTATAGGACGTTCTACAATCGCAATTTGACAGCCTTGAGTCGCGACCTGAGCCACAAAATCATGAGCATCAAAACGCTCACCTTTCAGCGCAAGAAATACATCGCCAACTTCTGCATGACGTGAATCCGTCAAAATTCGCTTTATTGCATCTTGAGGAATATTGCCATGAAGCCATTCACCTTGAGTTGCTTCTTGTAATTGTTCTGGAGTCCAAGGCTCTAATGGAACTGTACTGGTTGTGGAGGTATGCATAATATTCCCTATTGCGCAGGATAAGCTGAATCTAAAACATGTGATTGTGCAGCGATTGCTGACTGTACTTCAACCACATCATCAAACCAATGTCTTACACCATCGATTTCTTGATAATTTTCATGTCCTTTACCCGCAATCACAACAATATCGCCTGCCTGTGCTTGCTTGACCACAAATTTAATTGCCTCACGGCGATCATGAATTTCATCTATTTGATGACCATCAAAATCAACACCATGCTTCATATCAGCAAAAATTTGTTCTGGATTCTCAGTTCGAGGATTATCTGAAGTCAGCACTACTGGATCGGCATGATCAAGGGCTGCCTGTGTCATCAGTGGGCGCTTTCCTCGATCTCGGTCTCCACCACAACCAAAAACAGCCCAAAGTTGACCTGTGACGTGGCGTTTCAAAGTGGTCAACACTTGAATCAATGCATCAGGTGTATGCGCATAATCCACCACAAATAAACGTTCATGGTCTTGGATCACCTGCATACGACCAGGTGCGCCTTTTAGTTCGGGCACAAATTTCACTAAGTCAGCAAGATCAAAACCTGCATACTCCGCAGCAATTAAGCTAGCTAAAAGATTTTCAACATTGAACTGACCCAGCAGTGGACTATTTACCGCATAACTTCCGACAGGGCTGATCAGTGTAAAACTTGCCCCACTCAGACGATACTGTAAATCCGCAATATGATAATCAGCAGAAGTTTGAGTTAAAGAATAAGTTAGAATTTTAGGTTGTGAAGGGTTATTTTTTGCTGCTTTTAGCATAATAGAAGCATATTGATCATCTAGATTAATCACGACCGCTTTTAAAGTAGCAAATTTAAATAACAATGCTTTAGCTTCGGCATAAGCCTCTAAAGTGCCATGGTAATCCAAATGATCTCGACTCAAATTACTGTATACCGCAATTTCGATATCACAACCATTTAAACGACCTTGCTCTAAACCATGAGAACTCGCTTCAAGCGCAACAAATTTGGCACCTTGCTGCGCATAGTCATGTAATGCAGTTTGCAACTGCAAGGCATCCAAGGTCGTATGTGTTGATGGTGTGAGATTAGGTAAAATCCCATTACCCGTCGTTCCCATAACGGCACACCCCAAACCTTGAGAACTAATTAACTCAGCCACCAAACGTGAAATTGTTGTTTTGCCATTTGTTCCCGTTACAGCAACGCCCCGCAATGCTTGTACAGGCTCACTCGCTTGTAGATACTGCTTTTGCCATTCACCCATCAAGTAACGTACTTGGGGACACACCCACTCATTCTTTAAGCCTAAAGCACTTTCGCTAATCACAGCCAACGCACCTGAATCTAGAGCTTTTTGGGCAAACTCAATGGTCTTTTCAGGTTGGCTATAGCTATTTAGTGCGATAAAGATCTGCCCAGAGGCTACCTTGCGGCTATCCAAACAAAAGCCATTGAATGGCTGTGAAACCCAAACCGCATCGATATTAACTGGGTGTATCTGCTGAAAAGTAATCGACATAATCTACCTACGGATTGGATTTTGTGGAGTATCAAGAGGTTTATCTAAAGGAACATTTAATAAGCGCAATGACTCTTGCATGATTCGAGCAAAAACAGGAGCAGCAACAAGACCACCATAATAGCGTCCCTGTGGATTCTCAACGACAATAATCATAGCAAGCCGAGGATCACTGACTGGTGCAACACCTGCAAACAAGGCACGATATTCATTATTGGAATAGCCTTTACGGTCTGCACGTAATTTATGTGCTGTACCTGTTTTACCACCAACACGATATCCTGGGATGTTAGCTTGTAATGCAGTACCACCTGGCATCGTGACCTGCTCTAACATCAACAAAACTTGATCTGCAATTTTAGGATCAAGCACCTGTTTTCCTTCAGGTGCTTTGTCTAACTTACGCAGACTGAGTGGCATTTCAACCCCATGATTTGCCAACATTGCATAGCCTTGAGCTAACTGCAAAATAGTCGCATTCAACCCATAACCATAGGCCATGGTTCCTAATTGAGAAGGATTTAATTTATCTCCAGAATAAAGTAAACCGGCACTCTCACCAGGGAATTTAACGTCGGAACGATGACCAAATCCAACACGACGGAAAAATGAAGGCAAAGCGTCTTTAGGTAGAGATAGTGCTAATTTTGCTGAACCAACGTTAGAAGATTTAACAATAATACCCGTCAGTGTTAAAGCACCATAATTATGGGTATCACGAATGGTATGCCAACCTAAACGCATGGTTCCCGGCGCAGTATTTACAATCGTATTTGGTGTGTATTTACCACTTTCTAATGCTGCGGCAACCGTAAAAGGTTTCATCGTTGAACCCGGTTCGAACATATCGATCGCACCACGGTTACGCATCGCATCTTTATTGGCTAAACCATTTTTATCATTCGGGTTATAAGACGGCCAACTGGTCATTGCCAAGATTTCACCCGTTTTTACATCTACAGCGATTGCCGTCGCAGAACGTGCATTATTGGCAACACCTGCTGCAGTCAATTCCCGATACATAATGTACTGTAGGCGAGAGTCGATGCTTAGTGTGATATTTTCACCAGACTCAACTTCTTTGATAACTTCTGAAACTTTTAAGCGATTACCTTTTTTATCACGGATGATTTTCTGCTCACCATCCATTCCAGATAATTGCTTATTCAGTTGCATCTCTAAACCTTCAATCCCTTTACCTTCACTATTGGTTAAACCAATAATTTGCGCATTGGGTTGAGGTTGTGGGTAGTAACGCTTATAACTTTTCTCAGCATAAACACCCTGAAAGTTACGTTTAACAATTAAATCAGCTTGTTGAGGCGGAATTTCTTTTTGTAAAACTAAATAGCGTGAACGAGGTCGATCATTCATCTGCTTTCTTAAATCTTTACGATCAATACCAACAGCATCTGCTAATTCATCTAAATTTAAGTTTTTATCAGGTAGCTGGCGTTTGAGTTTACGATTAGTTGGGTCTTTTTGGAGTTCAGCTGTAATTTCATCATAAAGATGCTTCGCCTCCCAATAATCACGTGGATCAATCACAATTTTCATGATGGGTGTGCTAATCGCCAAAGGCACACCATGACGATCACTAATTACACCTCGCATTGCTTCTAGACGTTCAGTCCGCAAAATATTGGCATTGGCTTTATTTTGTAAAAAGTCTTTATTAACAACCTGCACATAAAATGCACGCGCAACCAAGACAACAAAGCACAGTAGCACCGTTCCCCAAAGCAGGTAAAAGCGCCACATATCCAAAGCTAAAGTTGGCTTTTCTGAGATAGACTGCTGTTTTTTACGTATTGGTTTACTTCGCTTATCTGCCATACAGCATGCCTTATTTATCTTGCTTTGTAGTCATAGGTAAAGAAATCACAACGGTTTGCGCAGCTGGAGGTGAAAACATACGCA
Source organism: Acinetobacter sp. SK-43 (assembly GCF_015351505.1). Classification (NCBI taxonomy): domain Bacteria; kingdom Pseudomonadati; phylum Pseudomonadota; class Gammaproteobacteria; order Moraxellales; family Moraxellaceae; genus Acinetobacter; species Acinetobacter sp. SK-43. Next base: position 67,980 of record NZ_JADKPY010000016.1, on the reverse strand, counting down.
ATTGCGTTACTGCACGTGAACCAATCTGGGCAGTTGCACCAAAGGTTTGTTGCTCGATCAGCAAACGCCCCCATTCAGCATTTAAATCGTCTCTTTCACGCATATAAGCACTCAGGTCACGATAATCATGTCGATATTCAAACACCTGAAATACCACCATCATGGCGCTGATAAATACTGATGCAACTAACACCGCATAAACAACAACTTTTTTTAGACCTTTTTTGGTGTTCGATACAACTTCGTCATCATTTTTGTTGTTCATTGTTAGCCTTTCTTTTCTAAGCGCTCTGCCACGCGCAACCAAGCACTACGCGAACGAGGATTTGCTTTTACTTCTGCTTCACTCGCACGAATACGAGAAACCTTCTTCAAACGACGGGTATCAATCTGAGCTTGAGGCATGCCCCAGCCCGTATCCTCCGCTAAAGTAGATTCTTTTTGGATAAACTGCTTAATTAAGCGGTCTTCTAAAGAATGGAAGCTAATCACAGCCAACTGTCCTTTAGGTTTGAGTAATTCTACAGCTTGCGGCAAAAATATCTCAATATCTTCTAGTTCTTTGTTAATTGCGATACGGATTGCCTGAAAAGTCCGTGTTGCAGGATGCTTATGCTTCTCCCATTTAGGATGCGCAGTTTTCACCAATTCGGCTAATTGCGCAGTAGTTGTAAGCTCACCTGCTTGTTTAATCGCTTTAGCAATACGGCGGCTATAACGCTCTTCACCATATTGATAAATAATATTCGCTAATTTTTCTTCTTCAATTTCTAGTAACCACTCGGCTGCTGTAGGACCTTTTGAATTATCCATACGCATATCCAATGGTCCATTTTGCATAAAACTGAAGCCACGCTCTGCTTGATCTAACTGAGGAGAAGAGACTCCAAGATCTGCCATAACGCCATCGACTTCAGTAATCCCAATATTCGCTAATTCAGATTGAAGATCAGCAAAACTGGCATGAATAATTTTAAAACGTGGATCTTCTTGTTCTAATTGCGCAGCAACTTCTAGCGCTTGAGGATCTTTATCAAATCCATAAACTCGTGCATTTTGATCTAATTTAGAAAGCAAAAGTTTAGTATGACCACCTCGACCGAACGTGGCATCAACATAAATGCCAGTATCGCGACCTGCCAATACGCCATCAACGGTTTCATGAAGTAAGACAGAAATATGCGACATAAGAAATGAATCAACAGCTAAAAATGTAACTGCACATTATCACCTTGTTTTTTGCCAGTACCAAACGACTTTTTGTAGAGAATTCTTAACTTTTCATAGATAAAACCGTTTTCTTGTCATTTTTCATCCAATAAAAAAGCAAATACACGACATATTTGCTTTTCACGACTAACTAAAAGGCTGATATAACTTTATTGAGCTAAGGTTTCTCAGCATAAATTTGATCAAAAATCGCCCCATTCACAAAATGAGTTTTTTGTGCCTTTGCCCACCCTCCAAACACATCCTGAATATTAAATAATTTGATCTTTGGAAACTGTTTTGCATATTTCGTAGCAACCTGTGGATTTCTCGGGCGGAAATAATGTTTTGCAGCTAACTCTTGTCCTAGGGGTGAATAAAGGAAATTGAGATATCCACGCGCTAAATTACGATTACCATCCTTTTCCACCGTTTTATCAACGATCGCAACTGAAGGTTCCGCCAAGATCGAAATAGATGGATAAACAATTTCGAATTTGTCTTTGCCTAACCCTTGTGTCGCTAAAAGTGCTTCATTTTCCCATGATAACAATACATCTCCAATTCCACGCTCTGCGAAGGTTGTTAATGAGCCTCGAGCACCTGAGTCTAAAACCTTGACATTTTGATAAAGTTTTTTTACCAACTCACGAGCTTTGGCATCATTTCCATTCGGCTGTTTTAAAGCATAGCCCCAAGCAGATAAATAAATCCAACGTGGAGCACCACCAGTTTTTGGATTTGGAGTGATGATTTCAACTCCTTCTCGGGTCAAATCATTCCAATCACGAATATTTTTGGGATTACCTTTTCGGACTAAAAAAACAACAGTTGAGGTATAAGGTGCAGAATTATTTTTAAACTGTTTCTGCCAGTCTTTACGAATTAATCCTGCATTCGCAATCTCATCGATATCATTAGCTAATGCCAAAGTTACAACATCGGCCTGTAAGCCATCAATCACAGAGCGTGCTTGCTTGCCCGATCCACCATGTGATTGCTTAAATTCGACTTCCTGCCCTGTTTTACTTTTCCAGTATTTGCCAAAAGCTTGATTATATTCTTGATAAAATTCACGTGTTGGATCATAAGACACATTCAAGAAAGAAGTTGCTGCATGGGCACTCCCCCATAATCCAAATATCAATGCAACTGATGTGAATACACGCTTCATATTTATAACAACCTTATTTTTACTATTTATAGCACTATATTTTAATAAATATATTTTACAATCAATCAGTTATAATGTTTTCTTCTTTATTATTCAGTTTTTAATCTAAATCATTTTGATCCATACATCTAGATGAGGAATCGTATTAGCTTATTTAAAATTGAACGTTCTTCACGTTTTCTACATATTTGCTTGCTAAATTTGACTTGCAAACAAACTAGCCACAAGGCTATAAATATTGAGTAGAAATTTACTGGAAGTTTATCTTTTTTATGAAAAGTGTGACGTAGTTCTACTTTTTTATTAAGATTTATGTTTGAATCGTATCATTAAAGCAATAGTATAGTTGTTTAGTTAGTCTTGTAGACTCGGAAGTAATAAGGGAATGTTAGCAATGCGAGCATTAAAATTGAAAAAAACGATATGCTTAAGCCTATTTTTAGCTTGTTCAGTACAAATGGGACACGCTGCTGCTATCAAAGAAAGCAACAACATAAAAACTGTAGACAAATCTTCTTCTTTAATTGTCAAAGCGCTGGATCAGCAAAAACGTAATACATCGATGATCCCGTCGAGCAATGATGAACTTAAAATGTTGAATACGATTCGTACAACACCAACGCAAAACTTCTTTGCTACACAGCACGAACGTTTTTCACGCTTTGTTCAAACCATTTTCCAACCGCATAATTCTTAATTCTTTAAATATGTAACCCCTAACATGTTTAAATGCGCCTAGTCATTCCGTGACTAGGCTTTTTCGTTATAATAGTTTCAATTCTAATTTTAAATTCGATCACTTATGAAAGTCCGTACTCGTATTGCTCCCTCTCCTACTGGTTTCCCTCATGTAGGAACTGCATATATCGCTCTCTTTAACCTATGCTTTGCGAAACAGCATGGCGGTGAGTTTATTTTACGCATCGAAGATACGGATCAACTTCGTTCAACTCCAGAATCTGAAAAAATGATTTTAGATTCTTTACGTTGGCTTGGACTTAACTGGTCAGAAGGTCCTGATGTTGGTGGACCACATGCACCGTATCGCCAATCAGAACGTATGGGTATCTACAAACAATACGCACTTGAATTAGTGGAAAAAGGTCATGCTTTTTACTGTTTTGCGACAGCAGAAGAACTCGACCAAATGCGTGCTGAACAACAAGCACGTGGTGAAACACCTAAATATGATGGACGTGGCTTAAAATTAACTCAAGAAGAAGTACAACGTCGTCTTTCAGCTGGTGAACCTCATGTCATTCGCATGAAAGTTCCAGAAGAGGGTGTCTGTAAAATCAATGACCTATTACGTGGTGAAGTTGAAATTCCTTGGGCACAAGTAGACATGCAAGTGCTATTGAAAACTGATGGCTTACCAACCTACCACCTTGCAAATGTTGTTGATGACCATTTAATGGAAATCACTCACGTTTTACGTGGTGAAGAATGGCTACCATCTGCACCTAAGCACCAATTACTTTACCAATACTTTGGTTGGGACATGCCAACGCTTTGTCACATGCCTTTACTTCGCAATCCAGATAAGTCAAAGCTCTCTAAACGTAAAAATCCAACATCTATCAACTACTATCGTGACATTGGTGTATTGCCAGAGGCGTTGCTCAACTATTTAGGGCGCATGGGTTGGTCTATGCCTGACGAACGTGAAGTCTTTACTCTACAAGATATGATTGAAAACTTTGATGTGCAGCGTGTTTCACTTGGTGGACCAATTTTTGATGTAGAAAAACTCAATTGGCTTAATGGTCAATGGATCAAATCATTAACACCAGGACAACTCCTTGATCGTTTGTTGACGTGGAAGTCTGATCGCCAAACACTTGAAGATATTGCAGCGGCGATTCAGCCACGTATTAATCTTTTGTCTGAAGCTGTTAATTGGGCAGGTTTCTATTTCAACCATATGCCTCAAATCAACAAAGAGCAGTTTGAAAGCAAGAAATTGACAGAAGAACAAGTTCGTCAAAGCCTGCAATTTGCGATTTGGCGCTTAGAAAGCCAGTTCACATGGAACAATGAAACTGTCAGTCAAATTTTGATGGATTTGGCAAATCAAATGGAAATCAAACTACGTGATTTCATGCCTGCTTTCTTTATCGCAATAGCAGGTTCAACAAGTTCTACGCCTGTAATGCAAGCAATGGTGACTTTGGGTCCAGATTTAACTTTTGCTCGACTACGCCATGCTCTAGAGATCGTAGGTGCGCCTAGCAAGAAAGAACTGAAAGTGTGGGAAAAGTTAAATGAATCACTAAAATTGCCGAAAAATGATGCAAATAGTGAGACTTAAGTCCGTTTAATCATTGACGTGTGAGCGTAATCCACCTAATATTGCGCTCACACAAACTGGGGTCATAGCTCAGTTGGTAGAGCGCTACAATGGCATTGTAGAGGTCAGCAGTTCGATCCTGCTTGGCTCCACCAAACATTTTGTGTTGCCTCATCTGTCCCTATCGTCTAGAGGCCTAGGACATCGCCCTTTCACGGCGGTAACCGGGGTTCGAATCCCCGTAGGGACGCCAAATTCTTTTATCTAATAATTATATTTTTCTCTCAATCTTTCTCTTAATCAGATTGCACATTTCATAATTTTCCATAAAATAGCCGCTTCTCTATGCGTGGACAAATTGTCGTATGCAATCTTCCAACTCAAATTCGAATTCAGAATCAAAAACATTAAAACGTTCGATGAGCACGCGCCATTTAGTCATGCTATCTCTTGGCGGTGCAATTGGTACGGGCTTGTTTTTGGGTTCTGGTGAAGTAATCGCCCAAACTGGACCAATAGGTGCAATTATCGCCTACGTTTTGGGTGGATTGATCGCCTATATGGTGATGTTGTGCTTAGGTGAACTTGCAGTACACATGCCTGTCGCAGGATCATTTGGCGCATACGCTCAAAAATATATTGGTCCAGGCACAGGCTATATGATCTCATGGGTCTACTGGCTGACATGGACAGCAACATTAGGCACAGAATTTACTGCCGCAGCACTACTCATGCAAGAATGGTTTCCTCATATTTCTATGTGGATATGGACGATTATCTTTGCAGTAACTATTTTTGGACTCAACATGAGTTCAACACGCATTTTTGCTGAATCAGAATTTTGGCTGGCTTTAGTAAAAGTTGTTACAGTAATTGCCTTTATTCTTCTTGGTCTGCTGGCAATCTTTGGTTTAATCCCATTTAAAGGTTCTGAATCAGCACCTTTATTTCACAACTTAACTGCTCATGGTTGGTTCCCAGAAGGTCTTTTACCAATTTTCACCACGATGTTAATTGTGAATTTTGCCTTTTCAGGTACAGAACTGATCGGTGTCGCTGCTGGTGAAACAAAAGATCCTGCGGTGAATGTACCTAAAGCTATTAATGCGGCAATTTGGCGTCTGCTAATTTTCTTTGTTGGTACAATTATTGTGATCAGCGCATTATTACCATTCCAAATTGCAGGATTGGGTGGTGAAGGCGTCAGTAGCAGTCCTTTTGTTACCGTATTCAACTATATTGGCATTCCTTACGCAGACGACATTATTCGATTTGTCATTATCACTGCCCTTCTTTCTGCAGCAAACTCAGGTTTGTATGCAGCCTCTCGTATGATGTGGTCTTTGTCTGATCAACGTCAATTACCGAGAGTTTTTTCTAAACTGTCTAAAAGTGGCACGCCAATTATTGCACTTATCGTGACGATGTTTGGTGCTCTACCAGGATTATTATCTGAACATTTTGCACCTGAAACGATCTTTAAAAATCTACTTGGAATCGCTGCATTTACGATGGTGATCGTGTGGATGAGTATCTGCTGGAGTCAATTTAATTTTAGACGCCAATGGTATAAAGCTGGATACACAGCAAAAGATTTAAAATTTGCTGCCCCTCTTTATCCTATCGTTCCTATTTTAGGTTTTGTGTTCTGTTTCATTACTGGTTTAAGTATGGCAGCAGATCCTGAAATGCAGGCGGGCTTTATTGGTTGTTTATTATTCATTGCGGCATGTTATTTAAGTCACTATGTCTTTTATCGTGATCAAAAATAAGCCGACAAACAAAAATGCAGCTTAAACAAGCTGCATTTTTTATTTAGGTATAAAAATCATCATCTAAATAGTATTTTATCTCTTAAATCCTTATTTTTGATTATTTATTCCCCAATGCGCTTTATTTTTAAACATTCATTTATTTTTTTTAATTTTTCTTTAGAAAAGTGTTTGACACCCCACCCAATTCACCCTAATATACGCCCACCTCTGAAACGTCCCTATCGTCTAGAGGCCTAGGACATCGCCCTTTCACGGCGGTAACCGGGGTTCGAATCCCCGTAGGGACGCCAATATTTATTATTGTTTTCAGATGTATGCCTCATATAAGTCCCTATCGTCTAGAGGCCTAGGACATCGCCCTTTCACGGCGGTAACCGGGGTTCGAATCCCCGTAGGGACGCCAAATTCTAAAAAGCCACTCCATTGACAGTGGCTTTTTTCTTATTCGCTTCCAATCCCAACTTGTACTTCTAAACGACCTGATTGTACGCGCAAGCCTCGAATCTCGAATTGATCTACTAATTGCTGAACTAACTCTCGACTTTCTTGCAAAATGTTTAATCCCGGCAAAATACTAAAGTCAGTCAAACTCAATAATTTATCGACCATCCATGAACGGTTATTAATGAAATCAATAAATCCAGCTTCTTCAAGGTCGATATACCATAAGCGATGCCCCTCTTTCTGAATACCAGGTATATCGCGAATCAAGTGATTAATCAGAAATGGAATCGGTAGGGAGTTAATAAGCTCAAAACTCACGTTACCGACACGACGTGTTGCCCAATTCGTTAAAGTTCCACCATGACGAACTTGCAAATCAAGATGCTCATCGACCTGACGCAAGCGTAAATATTTTTCTTGTCCTATCCGACACTCTAAAACATTGAATTCAAGCGACAGACGATACAAAAAACGACGATAGTGCCCATCCAATTCGATATGAAAACGATCATTACCGCATTCGATTTTGATATCGTCGATTTCGGTACGGTCAATGCGTTTACGAATTTGATTATTGAGCAACATTTCAGGTAAATAAAGCGTTAAGCTACTTTTGCCTAAAGATGCTCTAGCCATAGCCAATGCAACCTGACGAGCAGCTTCACTGGTTTCCGAAACCATGTCTCGCACAGTATTGCGTACACCTTCCACACCACGTTTCGTATGATGTGTAACATGATCCAACGCATCTAATGCCGCATCCGCCACACCTGCGATATTTCGCGAGGTATCACTAGCAAATTCAACTGCATCTTGTGCATGTTGTAATGTCTTATTGATTAGCCGACGTGATAAAGATGGTTTCGCAGTCACTTCATTGTCTGCAGGCATAATATCAAACATCGCCTTTTTATCATCTTGTCGATTCAAGATGCTCTCCCTCTTCCCTTTTTACTGGCTCAATACGAATGAGCTGCGATCTGCTTTCTGAACTTATTAGACGTTTTTAAGTAGATTAGCATGCTATCTAGAGCAATTTGCGTATTTTTGTTGCACAGAAATAAATAATCCTGATCAACATTTAGCCCTAGATGGCGTCTAGATTCTACTCCTCATCTTTATGAACGATATTCAATTCATCCTGATCGATCTGCTGTTTCTGCTGCTCCAATAAAGCCTTATATTGTGCAAGCTCCTGTTGTATCGTGGCTATTTTGCTTGGAATGTCGTTATCGCTAAATGATCGACTTTCTCTTAAAGCAACCCATGCCGCTTGTATGTTTTCAAAATCATTTGTTTTCTCAAGCTTTGCTTGCATCCATTCCATCAACCTTTGTGCTCGACTCTGTCGCTCAAATTGGTAAGCAAACAGCGCACTCCACAAAGCTTGCTCAGTCGGTTGTTTCAACAATGTTTGTTGTATTTGCTCAAAGAACTTCAATTGCTGATCGTAATATACTGTGAGGATATGCTCATAAAACCAATGTGCAAATTGAGCCATCTCATCTACAATTTTCTCACGTTGCACAAACAGCTGCTCTCGATCAGGATGTTGCTTATTCAAACGGAACTCACCGAAATATGCATTGGTCCCTTGATCTAAAATAAGTTGAATATCTGCTAAATCAAGCAACTCTCCTAGACGACGTGTTGAAGAAGCCAATTGTTCGAGCAGCTGTAGTCGAGAAAAAGGATCAGATAATGTCCCGATTGATGCAGGATGAGCTTCCATCTCTAACCAAAATTTAGTCAATAATCCTGCATCATGATTTAAATAGTGCTGAAACTGCTCTTCTCCAATCCATCGTCTAAAGGATTGTTGCAGCGTAGCAGTCCGCTCTAAACTCATTATCATTTGATCCGTACTGAGCAGTTGGGGTGCACTGGCTATCACATCTTTACTCAAAGGAATATTTAAGTCTTTTGCTCCAAAAATTCCTCCTAAAGTTTTACCCAGTGAGTTTAAACCACGCCCAACATCTGCAAATACATTGGTTTCAGTACTTCGTGATTCCAAGATCTCAGATGGTAGTAACCTCGAAATTGATTGGTCTAATATTTTGTTGTAACTCTTTTGATCTATTGGTTTTTCAAACCGACACAACAAATCAATCGCATGCTCAACATCGCTAATACCTTTTTTGTACTCAGACTGGTTTCGATGAATGAGACACTCGATGTAACTATAAAAACCAACTTCATTACGTTGTGTTGATTGTTGTGCTGCCCATTCATACAATTCGATCGCCTTTGAATATTCGGCGGCTCCAGCATATGATTTAGCTAATTCTGTAGCGTGCTGAACTGTAGGATATTGCTGGTAAAAATATCTCAATAAATCCAATTTTGGCTGTTGATCCAAACATTGATCCAATTGCCTTAAATAATGATTAATTTGTTGCTGATTAGGTTCGGTCACTAAAAAATTAAGCTGATACTCTAGACATTGTTCATACCAAGCATGTTTTCGGGCATGAAACTCATAGGCAGGGATAAATTCGTTCTCGATCAACTGAATGAGTTGACGTGTATACAGGACATCTTCCTCAGTCTCTGAATGAAACTTCCATTGCTTGGGCAAAGACATCTTAAATAAGCGCAGCAAAAAGTTAGCACTCAGATCTGGACTCTCCATACTCACCAACATCAATTTATCTTGAGTGGAAAGATGCTCTTTACCTTTTTGAATGCGTGATAAACGTAATTTTAGAATTTTAGTTGGTAACATACGTATTCTTCGAATAACTATTCAGTAACTCTTCAACTCAAATTAGCATGGCTGAATACTGCTTAGCGAATAGCTTTAGACGAAGTGCAAAATATATCAATCTAATTACCTAAACTGTTCTAGAATTGGCATACCTACAACTGAATCAGTAAATAAAACAATTTCATAGCCACAACATTTTAGCTTTTTCACAATTTTCGCTAAAATAAGCAAAACCCTATAGGATAAATCTATGCAATACCGTTGCCCTAAATGTCAAAGCGTGAAAATTATGCCTGTCAGTCAGGGTGCAAATAGCCCTCGTCCCAATGTACCTAAAAGCTTAGTATTATTAGTTCCAGCGATCTTTATTTTACTGATCCTTGTCTTAATTAGTATTGGGATGTGGATTTTTGGAAACGGTGCAGGACAAGGCTTACAAATTGCGACAGTTGCTGTATTTGCTGTGTGTGTAATTGCAGGTGTTCTATTTTGGCGTGATCTTCCAGATTTTAAAATTTCAATGCAAGCCTTTATGCAAGCGCAAAAGCATTGGAAATGTCGTGATTGTAACCACGAATGGCAGAATTAATTTAAAAAATAGAAAAGTTCACATCAGCTCAATGTTGATGTGAATGTTCTTGTTCGGCATGTTGATGGGTATGCTGGCAGTTCATTTCAGCATCATCTTCAATTTGTAATGTCACCTCAGCTATACCATGTTCATGTGCCAACATTTCAGTTGCAGCTTGATGTAATTGCTTACGATCAGCATTTGGTGCAAATAAATGTACGGTCAGATGAATATTCTTTGAGGTAATCGCCCAAACCTTAAGTTGATGAATACTCTCAACACCCTGTAACGCCAATAAGTCATTACGCAGTTTTTCAATATCCACTTCTTCAGGTACACCTTCAAGGAGAATATTGATACTTTGACGAAGCAAAATCCAAGTTCTTGGTAACACCCAAAACCCAATTGCAACGGCAATAATCGTATCAACCCAATACCAATTGGTGTAGTAAATAATGACCGCACCAATGATCACACCAACTGAGCCAAGCGCATCACTTAACACTTCCAAATAAGCGCCTTTCATATTCAAACTTTCGGCTGCACTCGACATCAAAATCTTCATAGAAATAAGATTAATGACAAGACCCAAAGATGCAACGATAAGCATACCTACACTCTGAATCTCAGGAGGTTGTGTAAATCGTTGATAAGCTTCGTAAAGGATATAGATTGCAACAAAAAATAGCATGGAAGCATTAAATAACGCCGCCAAGATTTCAAAACGCTGATAACCAAATGTGCGTTTATTATCTGCTGGACGTTTAGCGATTTTAATCGCAGCCAAAGCAATCGCGAGTGCTGCCGCATCAGTAAACATATGCGCTGCATCGGACAGCAATGCCAAACTTTGTGTAATTAAACCCGCAATAACTTCGACGATTAAAAATGTTGTTGTCAGCACCAACGCAATCGTCAATTTTTTTGCGTTGCCTTCAGTAACTACAGCATGACTATGATCATGCCCTTGATGTCCACTCATGTTGGACTCCTTATCATTATCGGCGTAAAACCCATAGGGGTTTTACAAGTCAGCCAAAGTTGAAATGCTTTGGCTGGTTTAGTTTCTTCTTAATAAAATGCTTTACTAAGAAGATAACATAAATAGATTAAATGGTGCTTTCCTGACTTTTGCTGGATTTCATCTCATTCATCCAACGATAAACGATTGGTAAAATGAGCAAGGTCAGTAAAGTTGATGAAATAATCCCACCAATCACCACAGTTGCTAAAGGACGTTGCACCTCTGCACCAGTACCAGTCGCAATTGCCATTGGAATAAAGCCAAGCGAAGCAACAAAAGCCGTCATTAATACAGGACGTAATCTTAAGATTGCTCCCTGCCATGTGGCTTTATGCACATCAAACTGCTCACGAAGTTCTTTAATAAAACTCAGCATCACAAGACCATTCAATACAGCGACACCTGACAGTGCGATGAATCCCACACCTGCTGACATCGACAAGGGAATATCGCGTAACCACAGCGCCACCAAACCGCCAGATAGGGCAAATGGCACGCCACTAAACACCAGCAAGCTTTCTTTAAAGTTATTAAACACCGCCATCAACAAAACGAAGATCATCAGCAATGCCAATGGCACCACAATCTGCATTCTGGCTTTTGCCGAGGCTAGATTTTCAAACTGACCGCCATAACCAAGCCAATAACCGCTTGGTAATTTTTGCTGAGATAATTTCTGCTGCATTTCACCCACAAATGAGCCCAAATCACGGTCGCGTACGTTGGTGGTGACCACAACACGGCGTTTGCCATTTTCACGGCTGACTTGCGCCAAGCCTAAAATATTCTCAACTTTTGCCACGTCTTGTAGTTTGATCAAACCACCATTCGGCAGCTGAATCGGCAGCATGGCCAATTGCTGCGGCGTACGCATCCCATCATCCAAACGCACCACAAAATCAAAACGACGGTCACCCTGTAAAATCTGCCCAACACTTTGTCCACCAATACTGGCAGCAACCAAATCCTGAATGGATTTCACCGATAAACCATATTGTGCAGCCAGTGCGTGATCGATATCGACATTGAGCAAAGGTAAGCCATCAGTCTGCTCGACTTTGACTTCACTTGCACCAGTAATCGTTCTCAAGGTTTGCGCGACTTTTTCTGCTTCTTGGTTCAGAACCTGCATATCATCACCAAAAATTTTCACCCCAATATCACTACGTACGCCTGAAATCAGTTCGTTGAAACGTAATTCAATCGGCTGAGAAAACTCACTGTTGTTGCCTGGAATTTTCTCAACATAGGCCAACATTTTGGTTCGAAGCTCGTCAATGGTTTCCGATTTATCTGGCCATTGATCACGCGGCTTTAACAAAACGATTGCATCAGAAATATTAGGGGGCATCACATCCGTTGCCACTTCGGCCGTACCTGTACGGGCAAAGATCGCCTTGATTTCTGGAAACTCTGCGAGTAATTGCTTCTCAACACTTTCCTGAATCTTCAGTGATTCTTCAATTCCTGTACTTGGTGCACGCATCAACTGTAAAGCAAAGTCACCTTCACTCAGTTGTGGCGCAAACTCACTACCGACACGCGAACCAATCGCAGCGGTGAGTATCAAAATAGTCACTGCACCGGCCACCACCACATAGCGGAAAGCATAGGCTTTATCCAGCAAGGATTTATAACCGCTTTTTAATGCCGCCATCCAACGGCTTTCTTTCTCTTTGACCTCACCGGTAACAAATAATGCCACCGCAGCAGGGACGAAAGTCACCGATAAAATAATGGCACCGATCAAGGCCAAGACCACGGTCATTGCCATTGGATGGAACATTTTCGCTTCTACACCTGCCAGTGCAAAGATTGGCAAATACACCACCATAATGATGATTTGTCCAAAAATCAGCGGACGTCTTGCCTGTTTTGCCGCCAAGAAGACTTCGGTAAAGCGTTCAGAACGGGTCAGGAGTCGACCTTTATGGTGTTGAGCCTCTGCCAGCCGTCGGATACAGTTTTCGACAATCACCACCGCACCATCGACGATAATACCGAAGTCCAATGCGCCTAAACTCATCAGGTTGGCACTGATTTTCTGCTCCGCCATCCCTGTCAGGGTAAACAGCATGGATAAGGGAATAATACAGGCGGTAATCAATGCCGCACGGAAGTTACCTAAGAACACAAACAGGATCACAATCACCAAGATTGCGCCTTCAATCAGGTTCTTCGCCACCGTCTTAATGGCTTTATCAACCAAGTTACTGCGGTTATATACTGTTTCGACCACCACCCCTTCAGGTAATGAACGTTTGATTTCCTGCATTTTGCTGTCGAGTGCTTGAGCGATGGATTTACTGTTCTCACCCATCATCATCATCGCGATACCCAGTACGGTTTCTTCACCGTTATAGGTGGCACCACCTGTTCTCAGATCATGTCCAATCGAAACTGTTGCAACATCGGCAACACGAATCGGCAAGCCATTCTTGGTACTGACCGTGACATTCTCAATGTCTTGTACGGTTTTCAACATCCCCGGAATACGTACGGTAAGCTGCTGACCATTTTCTTCAATAAAACCCGCACCGCGGTTTTCATTATTTTCAGTGAGTACAGTTTGCAAATCGGTTAAGGGAATTTGCAGTTGTTGCAAACGTTTCAGATCGGGGGAAACCACATAGGTCTTGTTATATCCCCCAATGGTATTGATTTCAGCAACACCTGGCACACGTTGTAATTGAGGACGAACAATCCAGTCCTGAATTTCACGCAGGTCCATAGCCTCATAAGGCGTACCATCTGCCTTTTTGGCATTCGGTTCAGCCTTGATCACCCATTGATAGATCTCGCCTAGCCCCGTTGAAATCGGTGACATTTGTGGATCAATATCATCAGGCAAAGCACTCTTGGCTTCCTGTAAGCGCTGGTTAATCAGCTGGCGTGCCCAATAGATATCGGTACCATCTTTAAAGATCACCGTGACTTGGGACAAGCCGTAACGCGAGATGGAACGGGTTTGTTCCAAGTTCGGAATACCCGACATGGCATTTTCAATCGGATAAGTAATGCGTTGTTCAACCTCAGGGGCAGTGAATCCTCCCGCCTGACTGTTAATCTGCACCTGCACGTTGGTAATGTCAGGTACGGCATCAATCGACAGTTTTTGGTAGCTATAAATACCGACCCCGATCCATGCCACCACAAACAGCATGACCCAAATCGCATTGCGGATTGAAAACTGAATAATCCGATCAAACAGGCCTTCCGCGGGAGGAAGCTGCAACTTATCTTTAGTGTCCATGCTCAGCCTCTCCCTTCTCGATCTCAGATTTCAAAAGGAAACTGCCTTGACTGACATATTGTTGCTTTTCAGTCAGACCCGATTGGATTTCCACCCACTGCCCATCACTTGAGTAATTACCCAGTTGTACAGGTGTTGGAGTGAAATGCATTTGGTCTTTCTCTTGCTTAGCGACAAAAACCGTGGCTTTACCCTCGATCTGCTGAATCGCCCCTTTGGCAACACGAAGCACAGGCTTCTTGTCCGTACCATCTAATAACACGTTTACCATCAAATTAGGTCGAAGTTCTTTGGCTGGGGTTAACACTTTGGCACGCACCTGCAAACGACCTGTCTGCGTATCTGCTGCGGTGGTCAAAGTCTGGATTTGTGCTTTAAAGCTATTATTGGTTTGCAGCGACTTAAACTCGATCTGCTGATCTGGTTGGACATTGATGTTATTGACGCTTGGTAAAATAAACTCAATCCAGAGTTGATCCAGCTGATCAATCACAAATAACTGCTTATCTGCGGTAATTTGCTCTCCCACCACAATATCTTTCAGACTCACCACACCGCTTAAAGGTGCAGTCAAGACATAGCGACCCTGACTGCCACTGGATGCGCCCAAGGCAGATAACCGGCTACGTGCAGCTTGTACCTGAATCTGTGCCTGACGATAGGCATTGTAGGCACGTTGATAATCCTGACGTGCAGAAACCCCTTGTTCCCAAAGTTGTTTTTCACGTTGATAATCTTGCTGTGCAAGCGTTAAAGCTTCTTGTGCAATACTTAAATTAGCCTGCTGATCTACCAGATCAGGGATAAATAGAGTGGCTAAAACTTGCCCTTTCTTGACTTGTTGGCCAAGTACCGCATTGACACTTTCCACACGTCCGGCAAAGGTTGCTGAAACATGCGCTTGCTGATCGGTATTGGTCACCAGTTTTGCTGGGTAAGCAAATTGCTGTCCGACTTCACCCACACCAACCTGAGCCAGCTTAACCCCATATTCAGTCATCTGTTTTGGGCTGAGATTTAAGCTACCTTCCTCACTTTCAGCCTGTCCAGCCTCACCTTCTGTATGTCCTTCCTCACCTTCGCCATGACTATCAGCTGCTGCATCACCGCTGGCTTTGTTCTTGCCAGTGAAAAATAATAACGCGCTCAGGACTAAGCCAACGGCAATAACCAGAATGACCCAGAACCACTGCTTTTTAGATTTATTTGTCGACATTATTCTGCTCCTACTACAGCGGGAAGGTTATTGGTATCTTTCCAGAGGGTTTGATTAATCTGATTTAAGGCATCACTTGAACTCACCATACTCGGCTCAATTCCTAGTGCTAAACTTTCTGCATCAATTTGCTTTTGCCATGCACTCTTGAGTAACTGCACTTTATTTAAACGTTGATCCTGCAATTGCATGGTGGCTTGCTGCACATCAGTAATGGCATATTTACCGACTTTGAAACCGAGCAACATTTTCTCTTGTACCGTTTCAGACAATGGAATTTGTCGTTGATTGACGAGATCGAACTGTTGTTTCAACCCCGCCAACTCTGCTGTTAAGGTCTGAATCGCATTCAAGTTCTGCTGCTTGTAAAACTGTTGCTGTTTGACCAGTAAATCTTGTTTGGCATTGGCAATTCGCAATGAATACTGTTGACGATTAAAAATATTCAACGGGATATCGATACCCACTCGGAACTTGTTATCGGTCGAGTTTGTTTCAGCACTTTTACTTTGCACCATGCCTAAATTGACGGTCGGATTCGGTCGATTGGATACTTTTAAATAATCGATATTGGCTTTTTGACGTACAATATCGAGTTGAATAGCACGCTCAAATAAATTGTTCTGCAAATAATCTTGCAAATCATTTTGTTGTGGCCAGACATTGCTTGCCTGAGTAGAGAAGCGGTTATCGGTACTGCCCCACAGATTTGCCAATTGACGCTTTGCAGTGGCTAAGGAGAGTTCGGTTTGTTGAAACAACCGTTGATTTTCAATATGCGCCATCAAGGTACGGTCTAAATCGACCTGCGCAATGCTGCCCGCTTTGAGTCTTAAGCGAGTTGCATCCAAAGTATCCTGACTGGTTTTTAACTGTGCCTGAAGCACATCATGTTCCAGCTCTAGCACCACGACTTGCGACCACAGATATTTAACTGCTAACTCAAGTTGCGCATTGTAGAGTTCCTGATTAAGCCCCACTTGAGATGCTTGTACATCGGCAAGCTTAACCGCAGCACGACGTTGACCAAAAATGTCTAATTTTTGTGAAACACCAAATTCCAGCTCTTTGTCTTTGCCCGACCTAAAGTCGGTTTGCTGAATAGAAATACTTGGATTCGACCATAACCCCGCTTGTTTTACATTGGCCTCAGCGATTCCTTGCTGTGTTTGCCACACCCCTGTGCCTGCCTGATATTGTTTCACATCCTGCAAGATTTGCTCAAAATTCAGATTGCGTTGTGCAGCTTTGCTTACAGGCTGCTGATTCGCATCCAGTAAAGATTCTGCGGCAATGGATGGACTCAAAATGGCCGTGCTTAAAGCAAGTGCCAACACTGACCACTTCAATGACAATTGAGTACGATTTTTTTGCGTACGCTGCTCAACTGCATGAATACGCTGATTTAAACTAGAAGACATATAAAGCCCCGCAAAGTAATAAGAATGCGGTGGGCTATTTTTCGGCTACCCCACCTATAGCGGGGTAAAAAGCGGCGGTGGGTTTAATCTAGATAAATGCGGGGATTGGTAGGAATTCGACCAAATATAATTCTGCTTAAATTCTTTGACTCTAAGCAAAGGTTCATCAAGTTGCTGCTGTGCTTCAATCATCACAACATGAAAACAGGATGGCAAATGATCATGGTGATCCTGTAAATTCAAAGACATCGGTAAATCAGAGGCTTCCTGATCGGAAACCACTGAATAATGAGTCGATGCAATAGAACTTTCTGGAACATGATGACCAAAGTGCGTAACCACGCTGCTATTTGTCGTATTGATATTTTCATGTCCACAATACGCAGCCGCCACGTTCCAAAGACTTTGAAACATGAACAAACTGAGCAAGACGGTAATAAAAATACTAGAACGCTGCAAAGGTTACTCTTTTAGATAAAAATTGCACAGATGAACTATAGCAAGTAAGGTCAATGTAATAAAATTACATTTCGGTCAGTTTAAATAAAAACCAACATTGCTGACCTTTAACTACTAAGTTCGACCGTATTCATGTTCAATCTTATTTTTGTTGAGCACTTAACTGCTCACCATGATTGACTTGCTTGGTTTTCGTTTCCTTTTGCGCTTGTAAATTCTTTTCCAAGAACATCAAGCCGCCATCAGCGTGCGCTGTGCCAGCAAAAAGACAGAAAACTACGGCACATAACTTTAGATTAACTTTAGATAACATAATTCAGACCCTATTCAAAAAATTCATCAATTATTGGAAAAACGCCAATAACCAAATCAGATAAACAGCCCTAGTTTGAGTAAGCTCTGAAGCTTAGATAACTCGTACCAAGACCAAAATAAAACTAAAAAACAGTTGCTTAAAACCACCTAAAAATAGATGGGATTACACCTAAAAGCCGAAGCTTTTCAAATAATTGAACCAGTGCTGCAATCCAAAAGAACCAGACTACCTGCACCAAGAAAATCCGAAAATGTTTAGGCGAAATCTGATAGCATTCAGGTTCTGTATACTTTTTAAAACTAGGAATAAACCGAGGAATGCGATCCATATACGCTAAATACTTCATCCCATATTTCTTGCTCAAAAATTTTTCTTCTTGACGCATAACATAATGGTAATAACCAAGAAAATAGATCGTAAATAAGATTGGGAAGACAAACGTCTCTGTCAGAAACATGATGCCAACGCCGCCTAAATAACTAAATAGATATAGTGGATTTCTACAAAGAGAATATGGACCTTCGGTCACTAATTTTGCATTCTTAAATCCTGAAATATAAAGACTGCACCATATTCTCCCCATCACACCAATGCCTACAAATAGCCATCCGAAGAACCATAAAATATGTTCTATAAATGAAGACTGGAAATGCCATTCACTAGAACTCAATGCAAGAATAATCGCCAATGTAAATCCAATAACTCTTGAACTCACAGTCCTAACACGTGGGGAAAATAAAATATTCATTTTATAAACCTCAATGACTGCAAATCATTAAAGATGAAATAGGAACTTCATTAAAATGATATTTTTGCTGATGAGGAATGGAGGATGAATACTGGAACAAATTGGATTCATGAATGAAGGAAACGTTCCGTAAAGATTTACAAAATCTTGATAAAACTGTAGATAGCATCGTCTTATCAGCATAATGATGAGCACGTTTCAGTGAGTAATCTACAGAGAAGATCGTTGTACTGTATTTACAAGTATAATTAAGCATAGAATAACCCTTTGAAATAGATATATTTCTAGTGGGTTATTTTTTGGCTACCCCACTAATAGCGGGGTTGATTCAGGTGGTGGATTAAATTCAGACAAATAAGGGGATTGGTAGAAATCTACCCAATAATATTTTTGTTTTAATTCATGTGCTCTGAAAATTGGCTCATTTAGTTGTTGTTCTGAAGCTAAAACGACTACATTCGTACAGGTTGGCAGATGATCATGATGATCTGTGACATTAATAGATTTCGATGTATCTGAAACCTTTAAATCAACCTCAGCATCACTGCTATTTTTGGTTGAGCTTTCAGAAAAATGATGACCAAAATGCGAATCTGAGATAATTTGTTCAGTTGGATTTTCGTGCGTGCAATAAGCTGCAGCCACATTCCAAATGCTTTGGAATATGAACAAACTCAATAAGACTGTCATAAATACAGCAGAACGTCGCACGTTTGATCAACTGTTCTAAATTTATTGAAGCATAGCAACGAAAGCTTATGTAATAAAATTACATTATTAAGTGAGATTGTTTTAATTACGTAACCAATCTTATAAATCCATTTTTTGTCCTTCAAATGATAATCTAAGCAATAAAAAAACCAGCCCGAAAGCTGGTTTCTTTTAGTTTACGGGCAATTAACCTGTAATCTTCTTATATTTGGTGCGTTTCTGGGCCGCATCTTCACCTAAACGTGACTGACGGTATGCTTCGTATTCTGCATAGTTACCAGTATAGAATTCTGGTTGTTCGTTTTCGAACGATAAGATATGCGTTGCAATACGGTCAAGGAACCAACGGTCATGCGATACTACCATTACCGTACCAGGGAATACCAAAATAGCATCCTCTAGTGCACGTAAAGTTTCGATATCCAAATCGTTTGATGGCTCATCCAGTAGGATTACGTTAGCGCCCATTTGAAGGATCTTGGCAAGTTGTAAACGGTTACGTTCACCACCAGACAATTCACCTACGCGTTTTTGCTGATCTTGACCTTTAAAGTTAAAGCGACCGATATATGCACGTGATGCAATTTCGTAATCACCAATTTTTAAGATATCTAAACCACCAGAAACTTCTTCCCAAACAGTTTTATTGTTGTCTAGGGTGTCACGGATCTGACCAACATAAGCCACTTTAACTGAATCACCTAATGTCACAGTACCTGTATCAGGTTGCTGCTCACCAGTCATCATACGGAATAACGTCGTCTTACCTGCACCGTTTGGACCAACGATACCGACAATCGCTGTAGGCGGTACAGTAAAGCTTAAGTTCTCGTACAATACGCGACCATCAAACGATTTACTGATGCCTTCAACTTCTACAACCTTATTACCTAGACGTGGACCAGGTGGAATGTAGATTTCAGACGTTTCATTACGCTGTTGGAATTCTTTAGAGTTAAGCTCTTCAAAACGTTCCATACGCGCTTTGTTTTTCTTTTGCTGACCTTTCGCATTTGAACGAACCCATTCAAGTTCTTTTTTCAATGCTTTAGCAAAAGATTCTTCTTGTTTCTGTTCTTGCTCTAAACGCGCATTCTTTTGCTCTAACCAAGAAGAATAGTTACCTTGATAAGGAATACCATGTCCACGGTCAAGTTCAAGAATCCACTCAGCCACGTTATCTAAGAAATAACGGTCATGCGTAATCGCAACGATAGTACCAGGGAAATCTTTTAAGAAACGCTCTAACCAAGTAACTGATTCAGCATCCAAATGGTTCGTTGGTTCGTCTAGAAGCAACATGTCTGGCTTAGAAAGCAATAAACGACACAATGCTACACGACGGCGCTCACCACCTGAGAGTTTAGTAACATCAGCATCCCAAGCAGGAAGATTTAATGCGTCAGCAGCAATCTCAAGTTGATTATTGAGATTATGGGCATCCCAAGCATGAATAATTGATTCTAACTTTTCTTGCTCTTTTGCAAGTGCATCAAAATCAGCATCAGGATCAGCGTATTCAGCAAAAACTTGATCAAGACGTTCTAGAGCATCAAGTGCCTCACGTACGCCATCTTCAACGTTTCCGCGAACATCTTTAGTAGGATCAAGTGGCGGTTCTTGTTCTAAATAACCGATTTTGATTCCAGGTTGTGCACGAGCTTCACCAGAGAAATCTTTATCTACGCCCGCCATAATACGGAGCAAGGTAGACTTACCTGCACCGTTTAAACCAAGCACACCAATTTTTGCACCTGGGAAAAATGATAAAGAGATGTCTTTTAAGATTTCGCGCTTAGGCGGAACCATCTTCGACACTCGGTTCATCGTATAAATATATTGGGCCACGCAGGACTCCTCAATTGAAAAACCAATACATCGCAAAAAGCGAAAAATAATCGCACGTATTATACGCTGAAAACCCAATCAACATGAAGTTAAGTTAGATTTTGTTTGTGCCGATTAAAAGCATTTTCTTTTTCAAGACATTACGCCATTTGATTAAAAACACACAGCAAGTCTTATGCAGCCACATCTTGCTATAGATATGAATAAAACGCTATAAATCGCATAATTTATGCACCATTTTGGATAAGTTTTAGGCTACACTCGCTGATTATTTAACTCACGAAGATGATGTAACCATGACATACAAAGATGAAACTTTAGCCATTCATGCGGGATATTCACCAGAAGCAACCACCAAAGCAGTGGCTGTTCCAATTTATCAAACAACATCTTATGCCTTTGATAACACTCAACATGGTGCCGATTTATTTGATTTAAAAGTTCAAGGCAATATTTATACTCGAATCATGAATCCCACCACAGCAGTACTTGAGCAACGTATCGCTGCACTGGAAGGCGGGATTGGCGCTTTGGCACTAGCATCAGGAATGGCAGCGATCACCTATTCGATTCAAACGATTACTGAAGCCGGTGACAATATTGCATCTGTATCCACTTTATACGGTGGTACTTATAACCTATTTGCGCATACATTGCCGAAACAAGGGATTGAAGTTCGTTTCTTTGATTATCAGAATCCCGAAGCTTTACGTTCTATTATTGATGATAAGACCAAACTGGTCTTTGTTGAGTCGATCGGAAACCCTCTTGGGAATATCATCGACCTAGAAGCAATCTCTAAAATTGCGCATGAATATGGTGTCCCTGTTATTGTAGATAATACTGTTGCAACTCCTGCTTTATTGAAACCATTTGAATTTGGTGCAGATATCGTGGTTCATTCTCTGACGAAATACATTGGCGGACATGGCAACAGTATTGGTGGTGTCATCATTGATAGTGGCAAATTCCCTTGGGGCAAATATCCTGAACGTTTTAAAGCGTTGAATACACCAGATCCAAGCTATCACGGCGTGAATTATGTTGAAGTTCTAGGTGAAGCTGCTTATATCGCACGTGCACGCGTTGTTCCGCTACGCAATACAGGGGCTGCGATTAGTCCGCTGAGTGTGTTTTTGATCTTACAAGGCTTAGAAACTTTAAGCCTTCGTATGGAGCGCCATACGGAGAATGCTCTGAAAGTTGCAAATTATTTGAAACAACATCCAAAAGTAAAATGGGTCAATTATGCAGGTTTAAGTGACCATCCACAGCATCATTTGGCACAAAAGTATGTGAAAGGTAAACCTTCTGCGATTCTTTCTTTTGGCGTACAAGATGGCTTAGAAGGCGGTACTCGTTTTATCGATGCATTACAGCTATTTACACGTCTGGTGAATATTGGGGATGCCAAAAGTCTGGCCTGCCACCCAGCAACCACCACCCACCGCCAGCTCAATGCAGAGGAACTTAAATCGGCAGGGGTCAGTGAAGACCTTGTGCGCTTGTCTATTGGTATTGAGCATATTGATGACCTGATTGCCGACCTTGAACAGGCGCTTGCTCAGGTTTAAATTCAATGAAATCAATGAGCCCTTAACATAGGGCTTTTTTTCTATGCAAAATTCGGAAAATATAATATCATTTTTAAAATATCGGTTTATTTTTTTAGAGTTTTTACTCTAAAAAGATATTAAATTTCAAACATTTACACTAGACAAACAAAAAATATCGGTTAATATACATACAAAATAAAGTGCAGTGCCTAATCACAACCATGACGGCAATGCAAACAACAGCTTGATTAATGTAGGACACGTACATGAACGCAAAACTTAAAAAACTTTTTCAACAAAAAGTCGACGGTAAAACAATCATTGTTACTGGTGCATCAAGTGGTATTGGTTTAACAGTTTCAAAATATCTTGCTCAAGCTGGCGCTCATGTCTTGTTGCTTGCTCGTACTAAAGAAAAATTAGATGAAGTCAAAGCTGAGATTGAAGCTGAGGGTGGAAAAGCTTCTGTTTTTCCATGTGACCTTAACGACATGGAATCAATTGATGCAGTTTCAAAAGAAATTTTAGCTGCTGTTGATCACATCGATATTTTAGTGAATAACGCAGGTCGTTCAATTCGTCGTGCTGTACATGAGTCTGTTGATCGTTTCCATGATTTCGAACGTACAATGCAATTAAATTACTTCGGTGCAGTACGTTTGGTATTGAATATCTTGCCACACATGATGCAACGTAAAGACGGTCAAATCATCAATATCAGTTCGATTGGTGTACTTGCAAATGCAACCCGCTTCTCTGCTTATGTAGCGTCTAAAGCGGCATTGGATGCATTTAGCCGTTGTTTATCTGCTGAAGTTCACTCACACAAAATTGCAATCACTTCGATTTATATGCCGTTAGTGCGTACCCCAATGATTGCACCAACTAAAATCTATAAATATGTACCGACGCTTTCTCCTGAACAAGCAGCAGACTTGATTGCTTATGCGATTGTGAAACGTCCGAAAAAGATCGCAACCAACTTAGGTCGTCTCGCATCAATTACTTATGCGATTGCACCGGATGTAAATAATATTTTGATGTCGATCGGCTTTAACTTATTCCCAAGCTCTACAGCATCTATCGGTGAGCAAGAGAAATTAAATCTTGTACAACGTGCCTATGCGCGCTTGTTCCCAGGTGAACACTGGTAATCTGCGATAATTTGAAAAAGCCTCCTCTACGGAGGCTTTTTTATGTACAAAAATACAATGTGTATAAATCCAGACTTATCCACAGGGTGTTGATTATCTAAGCAGATTTCGGCTGTTGTCCGACCCAACGACTGGTTTTTTCTAAAGCCAATTTCAGATCAGTTTCATGTATATTCCACTTTTGAATCAGTTGAGCCAATGAAGTCGTATTCAGTGGCTCAGTTCGAATAAAATCTAACATTTCCTTAGACATCTCTAACTTCTGAGCCAGCCATTTCCATTTTAGTATCACTCTTAAGACAGCTAAAGGCACATAGCGTGTAGGTGCTTGCTGATTAACTTGTGTAGCGATGATATTAAACATCTCAGCTAAAACAAAACGTTGTTGATGAGCTACCAACAGTTCACGTTGGGCTAAACTGTTCTCGGTTGCAGCAAGTGCCATGACTTTCACCAAGTAATCTACTGTCACCAGTGGCAAATAATGTTGAGGTGTAGCAGGTATTGCACCCATTTTTTTCCGCTTTAATAAATCCACCATTTGGGCAATCGGTTGATTGTCAGGAATTTCTCCCGTAAGCGCATCGCCCACGACAGTTGCTGGATGAATGATTGTCCAATCAATCTTTAATTCTTCTGCCAATCTCATCCACGCATAATGAGCTTCGATCTTGGATGCCTCATACGCACCCAATTGTTGATAAACCCTATTCCAATCAGTGGTTTCAGGTTGATCGAGACAAATTCCCGCTTGTTGTAAATGCGAGTGAATAGTCAACATGTACCCTGAAACGTGGATGGCACGATCTAATTTGCAGTATTTATTCAGACTTGAAAGTAAATTCAGTGCCCCTTCAACATTAACCTTGCGCGCATGTCGCATACTCAAATCCCAAGCAAACAATGCACTACTGTTGTACAAAGTATTCACTTGCTGCAATTGTTCCCAAGTGCTGCTCTCTATACCCAAATCAACTTGCGTCACATCACCTTGCACACACTGAAAACGTTCTAAACTTATATTTCGATTTCTCAGCCAATCTTCGAGCTGTCTTTGCTGCTGAGCTTTATTACGGAGCAATGCAAAAACTTGATGTCCTTGTTGTAACAATTCGGCAATCAAAAACCGCCCAACAAATCCTGTAGCACCAGCAACAAATGCGACTTGTAAAGATTGCTCTACTTTTAAAGTTGTTTGTTTCATTTGAATGACTCTTTTTTTGTCGTTGTAGGAATAGGCTAAAGGATGGAGTACACTCAAAGGTCAAGGGTATTTTTATAAAAACTCAAAAATAAAAAGGTCTTATTATGTTGATTGGACAATTATCTAAACATAGTGAATTAAGTAAGGATACTATTCGTTTTTATGAGAAAATGTCACTTATACAATCAGTTACTTGCGCTAATGGATACAAAGACTATCCAGAGCAAACTTTGCAACAACTGTTATTAATTCGAACAGCAAAAAATTTGGGATTCTCACTCAATGAAATTAAACAAATTTTAGAAATGACCTCAGAACAAGAAATATCTGCGCATCAAATGCAAAATATCTTTCAAGAAAAACTCGCGGCGATAGATGAAAAAATCTTTCAACTCCAACAAATTCGAAACATGCTGAGCCAATTCACTCAAGGTGAACCGTGTCCTTTACGAAGGGATTGTTCTATTCCACAATTAAAGTAATTGTTTTTTAAAAAATTACTATTTTAATTATCACTATATTCTTACTGCTAAAGCCTTACAGAACTCTCAGGTCTTTCTCACAATCTAAAAATACAGTCATAAAAAGCATACAAAATAGTGTCATTTTCATGCTTTTTTAGCGGTATCTAACAAACGGTAAAGATTCAGTAACAGAATCTTGCTTAGTGTAGAAAGGATCAAATATGAGTCAGACATATAGCAAGGAAGAAAGAACGAGCCGCATTAAAGGCATCGTTGGTGCAGCATCAGGGAATTTAGTGGAATGGTTTGATTTTTATATCTATGCCGTTTTTGCTGCTTATTTTACTCATGCATTAACCGCTCCAGATATGGAACCCACGACCAAAGCCATTTATGTTTGGGGGGTGTTTGCAGCGAGTTTCTTTATGCGTCCAATTGGTAGCTGGTTGTTTGGACGAATTGCTGATCGGCATGGTCGTAAAAAATCGATGGTGATCTCGATTTGCCTGATGGCACTCAGCTCATTTCTTTTTGCTGCCCTACCAACCTATGATCAAGTCGGCATGCTCGCTCCATTTTTATTACTGATGGTTCGCTTATTACAGGGGTTATCTGTAGGTGGTGAATATGGTGCAGTTGCCACCTATATGAGTGAACTGGGTTTAAAAGGTCAGCGTGGTTTTTTTGCTTCTTTTCAATACGTCACCTTATCAGGAGGCCAACTACTAGCAAGCTTACTTGGGGTCATCTTACTGGGCTTCATGACCGAACAACAATTAAATGATGGTGGATGGCGTATTCCCTTCGTGATTGGCGGTGTCGCTGCATTACTTTCATTGGCTGCACGTAGCCGTTTAGAAGAAACCTTATCAAATGAAGATGCTGAACGTGAAGAATCGGGAAGCTTAATTGCACTATTAAAGCAACATTGGAAAACTTTCTTATTGGTGGTGGGTTATACCTCAGCAGGTTCACTGACATTTTATGTAGTGACTGTATATTCAAAGACCTACCTAACCAATATTGGCATGGATGGTAAAACAGTGGGGTTTATCATGACCACTGCTTTATTTGTTTTTATGATCGCTCAACCTTTTTTTGGAATGTTGTCTGATCGAATTGGCCGTCGTGCCTCTATGCTCGCTTTTAGTCTATTGAGTGCTATTTTCATCTATCCCGTGATGGTGACAGGAATGCGTAGTTTTGCAGACTCGCCTGTGATTATTACCTTATTGCTCATTTTCTTGATGATGCTGTTGAGCTTCTACACTTCCATTAGCGGTTTGGTCAAAGCAGAAATGTTCCCGCCTCATGTACGCGCATTAGGTGTTGGTTTCTCCTATGCGGTGGGTAATGCACTATTTGGTGGTTCTGCACCTTCTGTTGCACTGTTATTCAAAGATGCAGGCATTGAAAATACATTCTTCGTATATGTCATTATCATGTTGATCATTTGTTTCTTCTGTAGTTGGGCATTACCGAAACAACCTGAATATTTAGAACATGACCACTGATAAAATTTAATCCATTAAATCAACCACTTTTGTTCTACTAAAAGTGGTTTTTTATTTTTATTGATCAAGATAAGGATTAAATTTAACTAAATATTTAAACCCACTTTGTACCACCATCGCAGTACGTGATTTCGGACGAGCTTGAGCTTCATGTTGGGTGAATTCAATCATAGGTTGATTAAAATCTAAACGTGGATATTGTTGATTTAACTGTGTTCTGAATGTAGTAGAGAACTCAAAACCACGGCTGCCTATCACATCACAACTGGCTGCTTGTTGTAGTAAATGAGCTTCTACACCATCCTCAAGCGCCACGAATGGATTCATATGCATACTGATCGCATCAAATAATTGATCAGCACGTGGTGTTTGCCAACCACGTTGTATTGACCAATCTTTGGCTGCATAAGCGCCCTGTCCTGCAAAGCAGCGACAGTTTGCATGGTGTTGGTAATGCTGCTCAGTCATTCCCAAATCATGCAACAAACATGAAACTGCCAATAACTCCTCATCCGTTTTTAGCTTTTGAAGCTTGGAAAATGCAACGGCGTAATACCAAGTCCTCAAACAATGATTTTGTAAGGCAATTGAGCTACAGGACTGCATCTTTTCAATTGCGTGTTTGATCTCGACACTATCAGGCAAATGCAAATCACCTATCTGTAATATTTTTGGAGCTTTGGTCATACTGCTTGCAAATGCATACATTTTTACACTTTGCTGAAGTACAGGCAGCAAACTATGACTTAACAATCTCATACGATCTGTTAAGGATAAATCACCTGAAGTTTGAATCATCCATACCTGTCGACCGATTTGCATTTGATTCACCAATAAAATTAGAGTAATTACTCTAATTTTTATAAGTATTCTGTTTAGATGTCAACTCAGGATAATAAAGCGTTCCAGAAATCAACTAATTCAACCAAAATACCAAACCATAAAAGCATGCCAAACTTAATATAATTGTTAACAAGGTATGACGAACTACACAAGCAATCAAAATCGTCAAAATTGTGGCGAGAAAATAAGGATTGAGTAAGCTCTCACGAAATGCACCATGCTCATCCATAAACACGATTGGGGTGGCAATTGCAGTCAATAAACATGGAGCAGAATACTGCAAAGATTGTTGAAACCATTTCGGCAGTCGCAAAGGAAGATTAGGTTCAAGCAATATATAGCGATTCATAAATACAACTAGTGCCAGAATAATCAGGATAAACCAAGTCATACTTTACGCTCCCGAAAATTCTGTAAACAAGTCGCAGCAAACATCCCGATCACTCCAGCCATGATTGCCGCACTTTTAATCCCTAGACTTAAAAAAACCACCGTTAATGTGACTGAAACAAGCACACCAACCAAAGTATTTAAGTTTTTAATAAATGGAACTACGATTGCAATAAAAGTTGCCACGATGGAAAAATCGAGATGGTATTGATCTAAATTAGGGACTGCAGTAGCAAGGAATACACCACAAGCGCTAAACAGTACCCAACACAAATAAAAACAAAGTCCAGCACCAAGTAGATAATGAATATAATGTTGTTGCTTTTTAATACTCACCGCAAACAACTCATCCGTCAGCAAAAAACCCAGCATCAAACGATTTTTTAAGGGTTGTTTGGAGATATCTTCTCGCAAATACAAAGCATATAAATAATGCTGTTTAGTAATCAGAAAAACTGAAATAATGATCGTTAACGCAGGTGTACCCGCCATAACTAACCCTAAAGTCATCAACTGTGCTGCACCCGCAAAGACAAGTGCAGACATTGCAATGGCTTGCATGGTTGTAAGGCCTGCTTGAATCGCCATCGAACCTGCCAACAAGCCCCAAGGTAATACGGCAAAACACAATGGAAGTATTTTGATCACTCCATTTAAAAATGCCCGTGATTCGGTCATCGGGGTATGATCTATGTTTTCAGCTAACATCTACATCACAATCATTGATTAAAAACCCAATGACTATGCCAAATCTAGATCATCCAAGCTTGTATAAAATTGCTGTTTTTTTATTTTAGATAAGCAATATAACCGCCTGGCGTAATACCAAACGTTTGACGAAAATGCCGACTAAAATGACTTTGATCTGAGAAACCACATTGCTGTGAAACTTCTGATAAGTTCAAACCCTGTCTCAATAATTTTTGTGATTTCTGTAATCGCGCTTGGATCAACCACGCATGTGGTGAGAGTCCAACATGCTTTTTAAATTGACGTAAAAAATGCCACTGACTCAGATTCGCCATTTCAGCCAATTCGATGAGTGAAAACTCTTGCTCAGGCATACTCGCCATTAATTCTTTAATATTTAAAATACGGTTTTTTGCATTACTGAGGTCAGCGGCATGCGGTTTTGTTTGGCTATATTTTGAGATTAGCCAAGCAATCGTCGATAAGAACAAGGTTTGTTTGAGCAAGGTATTGCTCGGTTGCTCTAACAAATCAAATAGTAATCGTAATTGCTGCGCCAGACCTTCGTCATGCAACACGGCTTCTCTAAACCACGGTGCTGTGCCATGAATAGTCGTGTGATCACGCGTCAGTTCATGGAAAATTTCTGGAGTTGGATAAATTGCTCGATAACGCCAGCCCGTTTCTACCGCAGATGAGCCTGTATGTACTTCATCAGCATTCACCAAAATAATATCGCCTTGCGGTGCGACATGATTGCCCCCTGTACGATAAAAACGTTGTGCACCCTCTTCAATCACACCGATACAAAATCCTTCATGAACATGTCGCGAGAACTCCTGCTGAAAGTAACTGGCTTTCAACATTTCTAAACCACCGAGTTCTTCGAGGTGTAAATAATCGACTTGTTCACGAGGTCTGCGCGACATCACGACCTCCTAAGGCATGTATGCATCAGCTCAGGTTAGCTCGATTTGATGAAATTTATAGAATAAAATTGCTGTTTTATATTTCATAATCTATTTACAACTTTATTAAATCATTTCTAACTACAAACAAAAAACCTTCCCGAAGGAAGGCTTTTTAACAGATTAACTTATTTAGAGCCTTTAATCCCTGCTTGTAATAACAAAGCACCTAGACCACCGATTTTTTGCTCTTGTGGTTTTTCAGCTTTTGGCTTGTTATTTTGCGGACGCTTAAAGTCGCCCTCTTTACGTGGAGGACGTTGACCTTGAGGCTTACGTTCTGAACGTTCAGTACGCTCTTGCTGTGGACGCTGCTGCTGACGTGGTGCTTTAGCAGGCGCAGATCCTTCAGCACGCATACTCAAGTTCACACGATTACGTTCAACATCAACTTGCATCACACGAACTTGCACGATCTGACCTGGTTTCACGACTTTGTGTGGGTCAGAAACGAATTCATTTGCAAGTTCAGAGATATGCACTAAACCATCTTGGTGCACACCTACGTCCACGAATGCACCGAAGTTGGTTACATTGGTTACAACGCCTTCAAGCTGCATCCCCTCAGTGAGTTGTGCAACTTCGGTAATGTCTTCACGGAACTTCGCTGTACGGAACTCAGGACGAGGGTCACGACCTGGTTTTTCCAATTCTGCTAAAACGTCTTGAATCGTCGGCAAACCGAATTTGTCATCGACAAACTCTTCTGCTTTTACTTGGCGAATAATTTCTGTATTACCAATGATATCTTTTACAGTTGTTGCTTTTGCAGCAACAATTTTCTCAACCAAGCCATAACTTTCAGGGTGAACAGCAGATGCATCTAATGGCTCAGAACCATCTTGAACACGTAAGAAACCAGCTGATTGTTCAAAAGTACGCTCGCCCAAACGTGGAACTTTCTTCAATGCTTGACGATTATCAAAACGTCCATTTTCTTTACGGTATTCAACGATTTGTTGTGCAATCGCTTTGTTTAAACCTGCGATATATGCCAAGATCGCTGGAGATGCTGTATTGACATCCACACCCACCGCGTTCACACAGTCTTCAACAACTGCATCTAGTGTTTTTGCTAAACCTGTTTGGTTTACATCGTGTTGGTACTGACCTACACCAATTGATTTTGGATCAATTTTTACAAGCTCTGCTAATGGATCTTGTAAACGACGAGCGATTGAAACCGCACCACGAATAGATACATCAAGTTCTGGAAGTTCTTGTGCAGCCAATTCACTTGCAGAATAAACAGATGCGCCTGCTTCACTCACAGTGATACGTGTTAATTTCAGATCCGTATTTGCCGCCATCATTTCAGCAACAACTGCTTCTGTTTCACGGCTTGCTGTTCCATTACCAATCGCAATAAGTTCCACGTGGAACTCTCTGCACAAACGCGCAAGCTCCGCAATCGAACCTTCTTTATCTTCTTTCGGTGCAAATGGATAGATTGTGCTGTGTGCAAGGACATCACCAGCTTCACTAATCACCGCCAGTTTTACCCCTGTACGAATACCAGGATCAACACCTAAAGTAACACGTCCACCTGCTGGTGCAGATAGAAGTAAATGACGCAAGTTCTCTGCAAATACATCCATTGCTTCAGCTTCAGCAGATAGACGCTTATCTGTTAGCAATGAGTGTTCAATCTGTGGACGAATCTTACCTAGCCAGAATAATTTTGCAGTTTGCTTTAAATAATCTTGACGGCTCTGTGGTTGTACTTGGTCTAAGTTGTATTCAGTTTCAATACGCGCCAATGGTGCATCATCTTCACCATCCACTTTTAAACCTAATACATTTTCTTGACGACCACGTAGCATCGCTAACAAACGGTGTGAAGGAACTTTGTTTAAGTTTTCAGAGAACTCAAAGTAATCACGGAATTTCTTACCAACTTCTTTTTTCTCTTCAGATGCCACAGCACTCTTTAGCACAGCAGTTTTAGAAAAAGTTTGTTTTAATTCAGTGGTTAATGCAATATTTTGCGCCCAATCATCAATTAAAATATGCTGAATCGCATCCAACTGACTTTCAAGATCTGGGTAATCTTCATGGCTGAAGCCTGATAATGCTTCTGTAGGATCAACTTGTTCAGCAAAAATCTTTTCTGCGATCGGCCCTAAACCCGCTTCTTTCGCTTTGAAAGATTTGCTTGTGCGTTTTGGACGATACGGCGCATAAATTTCTTCTAATGCATTCTTGGTTTCAGCCGCATTTACACGTGCAAGTAAATCATCACTTAACTTATCTTGTTCTTGTAAAGATTGAATCACTTTCTCACGACGTTCGTACAAATCACGTAGGTAAGCCAAACGTGTGTCGAGTTGACGCAATTGAGTATCGTCTAAGCCTTGCGTGACTTCTTTACGGTAACGTGCAATAAAGGGAACACTGGCGCCTTCATCAATTAAACGAATAGCAGCTTCTACTTGGTTTGGACGTACGGCAAGTTCATTTGCCAACTGCTGAACTAAGTCAGTCATCGTGATTGATTCCACAAGGGTTAATTCTAAAAGCACTGATTATAAAGTCCACGGCTATAAAATCCACCATTGTTTTTTTGAAAATTTTACGAGTAGATTATGCAAATTGATCAATGTTTCTAAAATCCCAAGATTTTTTCAGCTAAATATTGAAAAATAGATTGATTGTCATAATTTTACCTGTATATGTTTGGTATCTATCTCTTGATTTTATTGGCAATATTTGTTGCTTTATAACATAGCCAAACCTGTGCAATGAATCGTATACTGCCTGACATTGCATAATTACGATGACAATAAACGATAAAGGAGCACATCATGAGTTTAGTTGTACCTGCTGAATCGACGGAAACCGTACACCATGAGACAGACCGAGTCGAACGCATTTTAGTGGTCGATGACGATGTGCGTTTGCGTACGCTTTTGCAACGATTTTTAGAAGATAAAGGTTTTGTAGTCAAAACTGCTCATGACGCGACACAAATGGATCGTTTATTACAACGTGAATTGTTTTCGTTGATCGTTCTTGATTTCATGCTTCCTGTCGAAGATGGCTTAAGTATTTGTCGCAGATTACGTCAATCTAATATTGATACTCCAATTATCATGTTGACGGCACGTGGAAGTGACTCTGATCGCATTGCAGGTTTGGAAGCTGGCGCAGACGATTATTTACCAAAACCATTTAACCCAAATGAACTTTTAGCTCGTATTCGTGCTGTGTTACGTCGCCAAGTGCGTGAAGTACCGGGTGCACCGAGTCAACAAGTTGAAGTTGTTAGCTTTGGACCATGGTCTCTAGATCTTTCAACTCGTACACTTACTCGTGAAGGTCAAGTTGTGACTTTGACGACTGGTGAATTTGCTGTATTAAAAGCATTGGTTCAGCATCCACGTGAACCGTTAACCCGCGATAAATTGATGAATTTAGCACGTGGTCGTGAATGGGGTGCAATGGAGCGTTCGATTGATGTTCAAGTGTCTCGTTTACGCCGTTTAATCGAAGACAACCCTGCCCGCGCTCGTTATATTCAAACCGTTTGGGGTGTAGGCTATGTTTTTGTTCCAGATGGTGCTGAGTAAGTTCAGGAATTTCAACGTTGAAACTGGAACCCATTGACCCTCAAGCTTTTACTGAGTTTGTATCTTACTCTGAACGACCGCGTACCAAGTGGGAACGTTTCCTAGACAAGATCAAACCACGTTCCGCTGCGATGCGGACCACTATTCTGGTACTGTTCACCGTATTCTTCAGCTTATTTATGTCTTTGTGGTTCTTCTGGCGAACTTTGTATTTGCCAGAGTTACAACAACACGCACGCTATCTCGCTATTGAATTAGAGCTGGTCAATAATCCTGATATTCGAATTTTGCATCGTGATACAGAAGTCGATATTGATACGTGGTTAAAAAACCGTATTGGTATCGAATACATCACTGATCCGAAAGAATTTCCAAAGATTGAAGACAAATTTCTAGCTGAATTATTTACTGATGAAATCGAAGCCAAACTTGCCAAAGAGTTAGGTGTTGATAACGTCACCGTTTATTTTAAATTTAAACCAATTCCTCGTATCTGGATTCAAACTCCAGAGATGAATGGTAACTGGGTGCGTGAACCACTAAAAACCTATACCAATTACAGTGTTGAACTGATTGCAACATGGTTATTTGGTGTACCGATCTTATCTTCAATTATTATTCTAACCTTGGTTCGCCAAATGAATCGTCCATTGCGTCGATTACAAAATGCCGCCAATAGTTATAGTAAAACAGGTAAAGCACCTTATTTAGATACTAATCACGGGCCTTTAGAAATTCGTCAGGTGAACCAAGCTTTTAACCATATGGTTTATACGCTTGAACAAACTGAGCGAGACCGTCAAATTATGTTGGCTGGGATTTCCCACGATTTGCGCACACCATTGACGCGTATTCGTCTCACTGCAGAAATGCTACCCGATGAATTCTTTCGTGAAGGTCTAATTTATGATGTTGATGATATGGATGCGATTCTTAACCAATTCATTTCGTACATGCGTGATGGATCGGATGAAGAACTCACTGATACCAATATCAACACGTTGCTGCAAGAACTTGTCATTCAATTCAAACCATTAGATATACGTTTTGAAATGCAGGATTTACCTACTATTCCTGCTCGTAGTCTCTCTTTAAAGCGTCTGATCGCCAATTTAATCAATAATGCGAAACGCTATGGTGCCGAACCGATTGAACTTTCTGCAAGCCATGTAGACGAACACATCCTCATCACTGTTGCTGATCATGGTGAAGGCATTCCACCCGATCAAGTTGAAGAACTCATGCAACCCTTTGTACGTGGTAATTCAGCGCGCACTGTTCAAGGTAGCGGACTTGGCCTTGCAATCGTAAAACGTATTGTGGATATTCATCAGGGTAAAATTAGCATTCGCAATCGTGAGCAAGGTGGTTTAGAAGTTGTGATCTCTTTACCAATCGTGACTCCTCATGTTGAAGAGACTGAGAAAAATACGATTAGCAAGATTAAACAAACACTTAGTGAACACTTCTAATTCAATACAAGATCAATCAAAAATGTCTCGTATTTTTGCTCGCAAATCATCTTCTATTTCACATATTAGACCTTAGCCGTAGTCCAATTCCCTTTTGATTTTTTAGCGCTAAAATCCATATCTAATGAAAAAGCAATATTGAGAATGGATGATGTCTTTAAGTCGTATTCGCCTTGCGTCTCTACACGACAAAGTGATGAGTGCAGAACAGGCTGCTCGCTTTATTGAAAATAATATGACGGTTGGTATGAGCGGATTTACTCGTGCAGGAGAAGCGAAAGCCGTTCCTCAAGCACTGGTTGAACAAGCTAAAAAAAATCCGTTAAAAATCACGTTAATTACTGGTGCAAGTCTCGGAAATGACTTAGACAAACAACTGACGGAAGCAGGTGTACTTGCGCGCCGCATGCCATTCCAAGTTGACAATACCTTACGTCGTGCAATTAATAACGGCGAAGTGATGTTTATTGACCAACATTTATCTGAAACCGTTGAACAAATGCGTAATCAGCAGCTCAAACGTCCAGATGTAGCTGTGATTGAAGCGGTCGCTATCACTGAAGATGGTCACATTGTTCCAACAACATCAGTTGGTAACTCTGCAAGCTTTGCAATTTTCGCGAAAAAAGTGATTGTAGAAATCAACACATCACTCAGCGAAAACTTTGAAGGCTTACACGATATTTACATCCCAACCTATCGTCCAACGCGTACACCACTGCCTTTAACTCAAGTGGATGATCGTATCGGCTCTACTGCGATTCCAATCGATCCTGCAAAAATCGTCGGCATCGTGTTCAACGATACAGCTGACTCACCTTCAACAGTGACAGCGCCAGATGATGAGACTCAAGGCATTGCAAATCATTTGATTGCATTTTTTGAGAAAGAAGTTGCTGCTGGTCGTTTAGCGAAAAACTTAGGTCCTTTACAAGCGGGTATTGGTTCTATTGCAAACGCTGTTCTCACTGGTTTGAAAGATTCAAACTTCGAAGATCTTGTGATGTACTCTGAAGTACTTCAAGACTGTACGTTTGAGTTGATCGATGCAGGTAAAATGAAGTTTGCTTCTGGTAGCTCAATTACACTTTCAGCTCAGTGTGGCGAGCGTGTATTTGGCAATCTAGAGCACTACAAAGATAAATTAGTCTTACGTCCACAAGAAATTTCAAATCACCCTGAAATTGTGCGTCGCTTAGGTATTATTGGGATCAACACTGCCCTTGAATTTGATATTTATGGCAATGTGAACTCAACTCACGTTTGCGGTACCAAGATGATGAATGGTATCGGTGGCTCAGGTGATTTCGCACGTAATGCGCACTTAGCAATCTTTGTCACCAAGTCAATCGCAAAAGGTGGCGATATTTCTTCGATCGTGCCGATGGTGAGCCATGTTGATCACTGTGAACATGATGTTGATATTCTAGTGACAGAACAAGGCTTGGCTGACCTTCGTGGTTTAGCACCGCGTGAGCGTGCACGTGTGATTATCGATAATTGTGTACACCCACTCTACCAAGCTGCATTAAACGATTATTTTGATCGTTCATGTGAGCGTGGTGGACATACGCCTCATATTCTTCGTGAAGCATTGTCATGGCATGCAAATTTTGAAGAAACAGGTCATATGCTATCGAACGGTTCTTTAGCTAAAACAGCTTAAATTTCCTTTGTAGCAAATAAAAGGCTGAATCTGTTGATTCAGCCTTTTTCTATTTAGAACTTCACACCGTAAGATATACCTAAAATATGTTGATCCATTTCTAGATTTGCCTCACCCCCACCAAATGCTGTCGGGATAGACTGATTGCCATTTACGGTTTCTTTTAAACCATAGGTATAGGCAACACTTAACTCTTGCGCTCGGTCAATATCCCACGTCGCACCTAGACTAACATGATCTTTAATCACACCTGGTGCTAGAATATTTAAGAAAGTCTGATCTTGTGGGATAGGCTGATCATTATGGCTATAACCAGCACGCACTGTGAGTTGTGGATTGACTTGATAGCTTGCTCCCAACTTATAGACGTTAATATCTTTCCAGCCGAAACCCTGTCCCTTTTCTGATCCGAAAGTATTCCCTTGAATCACTGAAGCTAAACTAAAAGGATTACCGACCGAATCAACATCCGAATAATTGATTCGCTGTACATCCGCTAATACAGTCAAAGCAGGGGTTAACCTGAAGCTCGCTCCAATCCCGTAACTCTCAGGAACATCAAAATCACCCGATTCAGCAAATAAACCGCGATACTTATCAAATTTATCTGCATCAATTTTTGACGCGTAGTTTGCTCCGACAGTAACGACATCATTTAGTTTCGCACTCCAGCCCACTCGTACCCCAATCCCAGTAGCTGAGTCTTTACCTTTATTGCTTAGATTTTTTCCATCATTTGAAAATGGGGCAAAACCAGAAATTCCTTTCGCTTCAAAACGTTGATAAAGAAAATTCGTCGCAATCCCGATTGATTGATTTTCACTATAACGCCATGCAACCGTTGGAGAGACAAATACCTGAGATAAATCAACACCCGCTTCGCCTGTATTACCAAATGCAGCATAAGGATTACGTTTATAGGTCGTATTCATACCACCATTGCCATAAATCGCTAAGCCTAAAGCAACGCTATCATTTACTTTCTTATTGATCGCAAATTCAGGCAGTACAAAGTATTCACGACCATTACCGCTGTATTGTCCATTGGCACCTGCTAAGTTCCCCTCAATCTCAGCAGAGCGTTTAGGATTAAATAGAGTCGCACCAACATCCACACGGCTATCAATCCAGCCCAAACCTGATGGATTACTCGCTATAGTGAGCGCATCGTTAAATGCAGCGATAGAGGCACCAGCTTGACCTTGGGCTTTCACGCCATAACCATGCATAAAATAGCCCGTTGTCGCAGATGCGTGCTGTGCTATACCCGATAAAAGAACAACTGGAAGAGCTACCCCGATAAACTTTTGCATAACTTATCTTCAACAAAAATAATATATTCGTAAGTATATTGTTTTTCTTTTATTCATATAACTAAGTAAAATTGAGATGCATATTCTTTTTATTCATAAAGAGTTTTTAATATAGAACTTAGAAAGACTTAAATATGAATTACGCATAATTTAACCCATAAAAAAACCCCAAACATTAGTTTGGGGTTTTTGAATATGGTGGCGTGACCCAGGATCGAACTGGGGACACACGGATTTTCAATCCGTTGCTCTACCTACTGAGCTATCGCGCCAATGGCGTGTATTAAGCCGTATCTACAGCAAATAGTCAACAATTATCCTGAGCTTTTGATTTGATTGCCCATTTTTCAGGCAAAAAAGTCCAGATAAAAAAAATCCCTGATGGGATCAGGGATTGAAATTTCGAATCTATGGTGGCGTGACCCAGGATCGAACTGGGGACACACGGATTTTCAATCCGTTGCTCTACCTACTGAGCTATCGCGCCAAAGTGGGCGTATTAAACAATGTTTGTCAAAATCCGTCAAGTTAATTTAAGGATTTTTAGATTAAGTGTTTAATTTAACTCCAATTAGACCCCATATTTAGCTCGCGATTAGATTTTTCCAAGATGTGATAGACAACGATGAATCGCGCCACATCCAGGTTCAAACTGTTTTACGCCCTGCTCTTCTTCGATACGGCAAACTTCCTCAACGAGGCGTTCTGCCACACCGCGACCGCGATTGGATGGATGTACAACAATATATTCCAAAACACGGCTTTCACCTTGTCCTGTGACCCAGATTGCACCTATAATTTTGGTGTTAAATTCAGCGGTATAAACTGTGGTATATTGCTGTAGATCTTGTTCAAGTTGCTGCATTGCATCTTGCCCATCACCAAACTCTGGACTGGTGTCATAAAGTCGCTCTAGCTGGGTACGAATTCCTAGATTTTCTAGTGAACTGTAAGCATGTACGGTAATAGGCATTGATTAACCCTCCTGAGCAAACTATGATGCTGTCACTTTTTCGTCACAGCGAAACTTTGGTTTTTAATTCAATCATTTTTGACGTTTTTTGAGGAACGTGTCCATGACGCAACGTATCAGTGAAGTGGTAAGAAATACCAACGAAACAAAAATTCGAGTTCGTCTCAATCTCGATGGTACTGGTCAAGGCACACTCAACACTGGAGTTCCATTTTTAGACCATATGATTGATCAAATCAAGCGCCATGGTCTATTTGATATCGATATTCATTGCGATGGTGACTTGGAAATCGATGATCACCATACCGTCGAAGACTGTGGAATCACCTTGGGACAAGCCTTTGCGCAAGCTTTAGGCGATAAAAAGGGCTTACGTCGTTACGGTCATTTTTATGCACCACTCGATGAAGCACTTTCGCGTGTTGTCGTTGATCTCTCTGGTCGTCCAGGCTTGTTTATGGATATTCCATTCACACGTGCCCGTATCGGAACATTCGATGTCGATTTATTTTCAGAATTTTTCCAAGGTTTTGTCAACCATGCGTTGATGACCTTACATATCGACAATTTAAAAGGCAAAAATAGCCATCACCAGATCGAAAGTGTATTCAAAGCTTTGGCACGTGCTTTACGTATGGCGTGTGAGGTTGATCCTCGTGCCGAAGGCATGATTGCATCAACGAAAGGTAGCTTGTAATGACGCGTATTGCTTTACTTGATTATGGCATGGGCAACTTACACTCAGCAGCCAAAGCGCTAGAGCATGTAGGTGCAACAGTTGATGTGACTAACGATCCTAAGCTGATTGCCAAAGCGGATAAAATCGTGTTCCCAGGCGTAGGTGCCATGCGTGACTGTATGCAAGGTATGCATGAGGCAGGAATTGATGAAGTCGTTCGTCAGGCTGCTTTTAACAAACCTGTACTCGCGATTTGTGTTGGCATGCAAGCATTGCTACAAAACTCTGAAGAGAATGGTGGCGTAGAAGCTTTGGGTATTTTTGAGGGTGTGGTCAAACACTTCCCTGAAATTCCGAATTTAAAAGTTCCGCACATGGGTTGGAACCAAGTACATCAACTTGATCCAAGTCATCCAATGTGGAACAACATCGAGCAAGATGCTCGTTTTTATTTCGTACATAGCTACTATGTCGAACCAAAAGATTCTACAGTTACAGCGGCAACTTGTGATTATGGTGTGAACTTCTGCACCGCGATTCACAAAGACAATTTATTCGCGACCCAATTCCATCCAGAGAAAAGTCATACTGCTGGTTTACAGTTGTTAAAAAACTTTGTGGAATGGAAAATCTAAGCATTTGAACAAGTTTAGTTCCTGATAATAAAGCCAATTTTAAATTGGCTTTATTTTTTTAATTGCCTTATCTATTTATTTCTCATTATTTTTTGCATATCATGCAAACACTTTGAATAAAAATCAAACAACAGATAATTTCAAAATTAAATTTAAAAATCAGAGACTACAGGAAAATAATATGTCTTCTCAGCTTCAAACAAATGATTCAGGTTTTAGTGCAAATGGACGTTTTGGCAGACTCTCTTACTTAGGCTGGAATATGTTACTCGTGGTCTTCGTATTCATTTTGGGTATTATCGCAGCGTTTTTTGTTCCAGCGTTGAGTCCTTCAACGACAAGTTCATCGATGTATGTATTTGGTGGACTCTTTATCATTGTTTATATTGCAATGATCTACTTCAGCTTTGTTTTCTCAATCCGCCGTTTACATGATCGCAATCAAACAGGTTGGTTGTCATTAGTGATGATTATTCCACTCATCAACTTCTTATTTTTTATTTACTTGAGTTGTGCAAAGGGTGATGAAAATACAAATAACTATGGCTCACCTCGTATTACTCAGGGTTGGGAAAAAGTCTTAGCTTGGATATACATTATTATCCTTCCACTCTGCATTTTAGCCATAGCAGCATCCGCAATTCCTGCTTACCAAAACTATATTCAAAAAAGCCAACAGCTCCAGATGGAACAAATGAATAGATATGCAGAATAAACCAAGTCTATTTTTCAAAGCCAAGTGGGAAAACTTGGCTTTTTCAATTGATCAAAACGGTTTAAGCTGAGTGAAACGATTTGAGCTCATTTCATGGAAATGCAACAACAAACTGCGCTTTTAAGCAAAGAACAAATACGCACCTTCCCCGCATTTCAAAACTTAAATCCAGATCGAATTTATGTCATCCATACACTTAATCAGTGTTTACAAATTGAAGCTGAGCTTAAATCTGTGCAAGTGTTCGGCTTTGATACAGAATCCAAACCGACCTTCAAAGTCGGTGAAAAATCAACAGGCCCTCACCTTATCCAGTTGTCTAGCTTAGAAAATGCTTATCTTTTTCAGGTGAATCCAGAAATATTGGCTTTCTTAAAACCTATTTTAGAAAATGAACAACAACTCAAAGTTGGTTTTGGTTTAAAAAATGATGCCAGTGGTTTTAGACGCAAAGGGATTCATCCAAACGGTCTGATTGATTTAGCAAAATGCTTTTTAAATTTTGGATATAACACCCAAGTCGGTGTACAAACGGCAATTGCTTTGTTATTTCAGCGTTATTTTCCTAAAAGTAAAAAAATTAGCACCTCTAACTGGTCTGTTAAACAACTCAGCCCTCAACAAATCAATTATGCTGCGGCAGATGCTTATGCCGCGCGTATTATTTTTGAATATCTCTACCAGCATCAAAGTTTCACGTCACCACTTCAACAACAAATCGAAAGAATACTCGCAGGTTCTCAATCCAAGACTTAGAGATTGATCAATACTTTGTTAATATGTAGCCAATTTTAATTTACGATGAAGCTAGGAGCGAAAGCATGCTAATCATCCCTGCAATTGACCTGAAAGATGGTAAATGTGTACGTTTAAAACAAGGACGCATGGAAGACGATACTGTTTTCTCTGATGATCCTGTGGCAACTGCACAACATTGGGTTGATGAAGGCGCACGTCGTTTACATTTA
Source organism: Acinetobacter sp. SK-43 (assembly GCF_015351505.1). Classification (NCBI taxonomy): domain Bacteria; kingdom Pseudomonadati; phylum Pseudomonadota; class Gammaproteobacteria; order Moraxellales; family Moraxellaceae; genus Acinetobacter; species Acinetobacter sp. SK-43. The sequence continues at coordinate 26,038 of NZ_JADKPY010000016.1, read as the reverse complement.
GTTGATTTAAATGGTGCTTTCGCTGGTACGCCAATTCACAAACCAGTGGTTGAAGCAATTGCGCGAGCACAACCTGAATTACCAATCCAAATTGGTGGCGGCATCCGTTCACTTGAAACCATCGAGCACTACTTAGATGCTGGTGTATCGTTTGTCATTATCGGTACCAAAGCAGTCAAAGAACCTGAATTTGTTGAAGAAGCATGTAAACAATTTGCAGGTCATATTATTGTTGGTATCGATGCGATCAATGGCATGGTAGCTACTGACGGTTGGGCAAATGTCACTGATGTTAAAGCGACTGATCTTGCTAAACGTTTCGCTGACGCTGGTGTATCTAGCATCGTCTACACTGATATTGCACGTGATGGCATGATGCAAGGTGTCAACGTTGAGCAAACTGTTCACTTAGCTCAATATTCAGGATTACCTGTTATTGCATCTGGTGGTGTCACCAATCTTGATGATGTACGCAACTTAAAAGGTCAATCTGGCATTTTAGGTGCAATCACAGGTCGAGCAATTTATGAGGGCACTTTAAGCCTTCGTGAAGCTCAACTTTTACTGGATGAACAATCACTTTAATTGTGCTTAGCTCTAGCGATTTGAATAATGGCTAGAGCTTTTTTCGCTTAAATGTTATCCTCATCCTGATTTTTATCTCGATCTTCAATTCTATAATGTCACTTACGCCACCCTAGTTTTTACAACCCCCTCTTGTAAATAACTCATCACTGTCTAGTGATGTGGTGTAGTCGTGTGCTTTTTTATATCACATCACTAGCCTTTAAAATATTTTTCAAAAATAGGCTATTTCTATGTTTTCCAATGTACGAGAACAATGGTTCTCTAATATCCGTGCCGATGTGCTGGCGGGTCTTGTGGTCGGCTTAGCGCTGATTCCTGAGGCGATTGCATTTTCTATCATCGCGGGGGTTGATCCCAAAGTTGGTTTATATGCGTCCTTCTGTATTGCAGTCGTGATTTCTTTTGTTGGTGGGCGTCCTGCCATGATTTCAGCAGCGACTGGCGCAATGGCTTTGGTCATGGCAAGTCTAGTGAAAGAACATGGATTACAATATCTACTTGCAGCAACATTATTAACAGGTGTACTGCAAATCCTGGTGGGCTATTTAAAACTCGCAAAACTCATGCGATTTGTTTCTAAATCTGTGGTGATTGGCTTCGTCAACGCGCTTGCTATCCTCATTTTTATGGCGCAATTACCTGAATTGATCAATGTAACATGGCATGTATATGCATTAGTTGGCTTGGGTTTAGCCATTATTTATCTCTTCCCTTTACTCCCTAAAATTGGAAAACTTATTCCCTCTCCTTTGGTCTGTATTATCGTTATTAGCCTGATCGCAGTAGGTTTCGGAATTGATATTCGCACTGTGGGAGATATGGGTGAATTGCCAGATACACTGCCTGTATTCTTATTACCCGATATTCCTCTTAACCTAGAAACGCTACAAATCATTTTACCTTATTCGATTGCACTCGCAGCCGTAGGTTTACTTGAATCCATGATGACAGCCACGATTATTGATGAAATGACCGATACGCCAAGTGATAAATTCCAAGAATGTAAAGGTCAAGGGATAGCTAATATCGCATCTGGTTTTATGGGTGGGATGGCGGGGTGTGCCATGATTGGTCAATCCATGATTAATGTAAAATCAGGTGGTCTAACCCGATTATCAACATTTTCAGCAGGCGTATTTTTGCTGATCTTAGTCGTCTTTATTAGTGACTGGCTCAAAGTTATTCCTATGGCAGCATTGGTTGCCGTGATGATTATGGTCTCGATCAGCACATTTGAGTGGAAATCACTGACAGGTTTTAAATCTAATCCCAAAAGTAGTAACGTGGTTATGATTGTCACTGTTATTGTAGTTGTAGCAACCCATAACTTGGCACTCGGTGTACTCACAGGTGTATTACTATCCGCTTTATTCCTTGCCAATAAATTAGAAAATGATATTCGTGTTGACAGCTATATAGAAAATGATGCACGAGTCTACGATTTAAAAGGTCAAATCTTTTTCAGCTCCTCAGAAAAATTCATGCAGGGTTTTAATTTCCAAGAACCAATTTCTAAGGTCATTATTGATTTAACTCATTCACATATTTGGGATGTAACTTCAGTGGCAATGCTAGATTCTGTGGTGAATAAGTTCCAAAGAAATGGAGTCAATGTCACGGTACGTGGGTTGAATGAAGCCAGCTCAATCATGATTGATAAATATGGAACACATACTAAACATCAGTTTGATGCAATTTAGTTCAACACACTAACACCATTAAACATAAAAAAGCCAAACTTTCATGTTTGGCTTTTTCAGATCAATAAATCACATTTCGAATAAAGCGAAGTATGTCAGTACCTTGATTGCTATAACGGTAAGGAACAGAACTATCAAATAAAAACGATGTACCCGCTGCAACTAAATGTGTTCCAGAAGCAAATTCTAGACTCAGTTCACCTTCAATGACATAGATCAACTCCTGCCACCCTTGTTGATCAGGTTCAGCAACATAGGTCTCTCCAACAGCCAATGTCCATGTCCATAATTCGACTTGAGTACGTGCAGGGATGGATGCCTGTAAAGTTGCCTGACTCTCAAGATGAGAGCCCTGCCATGCCAAAGTCTTAACGATCGCAGAATCCACAAGCTCTGGTGCTGTCACAAGTTGCTTGAAATTCACATCTAAAGCATTTGCGATCGCATCCAGTTTGGTCAGACTAATATTTACCATCCCTGTTTCTAAAGATGCGATGGTACGTCGGCTGACTCCAGACCTCTCTGCCAGCTCTTGCTGACTCAGTAGATGCTGGTTTCGATAAAATCGAATATTCTGCCCTACATATTGCAATACCGCATCAGGATGATTCATGCAGTTTCACTCTCATTTAATTATGCGCAATATATTGCACAAATGCATAAATTAATGCAACATGTGCAGTATATTGCACTTTGATTTGGAATTTGGTTTTGACAGCTTTCTCGCAATCGCCTAGAGCAGCACAATTTGCATTGATTTTTATTACCATGATTTGGGGTGGGACTTTTCTAGCAGTGCAATATGCGCTCAACTTTAGTACGCCAATGTTTTTTGTCGGTTGTCGTTTTGCAGTTGCTGCGGCTGTAATTTTCCTACTTTCATTAAAATCCATGTCGGGTTTAACGCTCAAAGAAACACTGGCTGGAACTGCCATCGGCATCATGATTGCGATTGGTTATGGCACACAAACGATTGGTCTACAAAGTATTTTAAGTAGCGAATCGGCTTTTCTTACTGCGCTTTATGTTCCTTTAGTGCCCATTCTCATGTGGGTTATTTTTCAAAAATCACCATCACTCATGACATGGATCGGCTCAGCATTAGCATTTACAGGCTTAGTCCTACTGACAGGAAATGGTTTTTCCAATATCACGCTCTCTTATGGACAAGTACTTACCCTGATCTGTGCTTTGGTGATTGCATTAGAGATTATTTTGATTGGTTATTTTGCAGGACGAGTAAATTTACGACGCGTTACTGTGATTCAACTTATGGTTGCTGCCCTACTCTCTTTCGCCAGTATGCCTTTGGTTGGTGAACATCAGCTACCAGCATTTTCATGGCCTCTCCTATTAATCGCAACTGGATTGGGGCTCGCCAGTGCTTTAATTCAGTTTGTTATGAACTGGGCACAAAGCATGGTTGATCCAAGTCGTGCAGCGATCATTTATGCAGGTGAACCTGTTTGGGCAGGTCTGATTGGAAGAATTGCAGGTGAACGTTTGCCCTTACTCGCATTATTTGGCGGATTACTGGTGGTATTGGGTGTTTTGGTGAGTGAGCTCAAACTCAAAATCCTCAACTCTCCTCAAAACAATAAAGATGCTTAGCTTACTTTTCTTTTATTGGCGGCTCATTCTTCTTCAGTAGCATCTGAGGTTGGCCAAGTAAAATGACTTTCAAAAATAGAGCCTCTTACATCGCTACGTTTTACATAGTTAATAATTAAGGCAATCACTGCCAATAATCCACCTATAAAAATCGCAATGATATAAAGTACGTAAAGGACCAAAGTCAAAGTACGGTTCGGGTCTTGATCAACGGAATAATTCATTTTATTTATCTCCCGAAACGAACTCCCTCAATAGAACACATTGAGTGGAGAAATTAACCAACATATCAATAATATATGGAATACTATGGTACAGAAATAAATCTTACGAAACGGTTGTTTTTGTGTTTTATGTCTCAGTTTTTGTTGTGCTAACCAACCTGCACACCATCCTCCAAGCGAATCCACGATATGTAAGGTTTGCTCAGGAATACGGCGATTCCCCAATTGTGCCGCCTCTTTGTCTTGAGCATATAGCCAATAACTCAAGACATTCATCAAACTGACGAACAATAAAGTATAAGGCGGTAATAATTTACTAAAGCTCGCGATGACCATGAATACAATATAAATCACAATAGCAATTTGCATCGCTGTCCAACGTTTAGCAGGCTTCGCAGCTGAAGGTTTCGGCTTATGTTCAAATACTTGGGCTGCTTTTAGATAACTGACTTGCTGAGCGCGATAACGACCACGCTCATCTAAGATCACCAAGTACTCCAAAGCACAACCTACAAGAGGTCGAGGACCTGTGCGAGCAAAGTCCTTAATATGTAAAAAGACCCGATCTTTGTGCTTATCATTCGGCTGAATAAAACCATAGCCTTTATCATCAAACCATTCTACTAAACGACCTTGGTCTCGCATGCTTTTTCCTTAAGCTTGAACTTTTTGTAAACGATCTTGCAGCATCATCCGCATTTCCATCGGGTCTTTTTGTGAAATGTCTTCACCAGTACGACCCTGTTCCGCATTTTTTTGTGCAACTTGGAGACGCATACTCCAGAAACGACATGCAGCCATTGCCAAGAAAATATTTAAACACGCTAACTCATCAGCTGTGAGTTGACGAATGCTTTGATACGCTGCAAGGAAAGCCTCTGCCTTGGCTTGGTCTAAATGAGCGTTTGGATAAGCTGTACAAAAATCATTGATACTAATCGCAATATCAAATAAAAATTCATCTTGATTTAACTCATAAAAATCAAGAATCCCTCGTAATTGATCACCTTCAAATAACGTATTGTCTCTAAATAGATCAGAATGAATAAAACCGACAGGACGATCAGGATATTGCTGTGTAATTTTGGCAAATTGCTGAAAAACTTGATCCAATAGGGATTGATCATCGTCATTCATATTGGGTCTAAGTTGCTCTGCTACAACTGACCAATACTGATGATTACGATTAAAATCACGCTTTAAAGGAAAATCTTTCAACGCCACATGAATTTTTGCTTGAGCCTGAGCAATCGCTTGGATTTGTAATAATGTTGCTTCTTCTGGATGTTCACCCATCAAGCGTGGGGCGATTTGTGCAGGTTTATCTGCGATGCTATGAATGGCTTGACCATGATGTTTCAATGGTACAGCAACGGCAACCCCTGCCTCTCCCAAACAGTCTAGTACGGGAACAAGCTCACCAGCTCCTTCAGCATCAAGTTCTTCAAAAACAGTAAGAACATAATGTTTTTGAGTATGATCCACCAAAAAATAGTTGGTGTTTTGAATACCGCCTTGGATTGGAATCAGGTCAATCACTGCCAAACCATAAGGTTCAGCAAAAGCTTGAACATCTTCTAAACTCAACGGGGTATAAACCGACATGGAAAACCTGCAAAAAATAGCTGTGAAGTTTGATAGAATACCCTTTCCCTCCATGAAGGTGTAGCACCAGAGTCGGTCTCCTTTCTCTATTGGCGATTTTTTGGAAAATTTTATGCTCGCAAAACGTATTATCCCTTGCTTAGATGTTGATAATGGTCGAGTCGTCAAAGGCGTTCAATTCCTTGATATTCGTGATGCAGGTGATCCTGTCGAAGTTGCACGTCGTTATAACGAACAAGGTGCCGATGAAATTACCTTTTTAGATATTACTGCTACCCATCATGGACGCGATACGACTTACCGTACTGTTGAGCGCATGGCTGAGAGTGTCTTTGTCCCTTTAACCGTAGGCGGTGGTGTACGTAAAGTCGAAGATATCCGTTTACTTCTCAATGCCGGTGCAGACAAAGTCAGTATCAACTCGGCAGCGGTGTTCAACCCTGAATTTGTTCAAGAAGCATCCCAACGTTTTGGTGCTCAATGTATCGTGGTTGCAATTGATGCGAAAAAAACTGGCGAAAATAAGTGGGAAATTTTTACCCACGGTGGACGTAAGCCAACAGGTATTGATGCAATAGAATGGGCTGTCAAAATGGCAGACTTTGGTGCAGGTGAATTACTGATTACCAGTATGGATGCCGATGGAACCAAAGCAGGATATGACATCGCTTTAATGCGCCAAATCAATGATCATGTCACGATTCCAACGATTGCTTCAGGTGGTGTAGGAAATTTACAACATTTGGCAGATGGTATTTTGAAAGGTGGCGCAGATGCTGTACTTGCGGCTTCCATTTTCCACTTTGGTCAACATACGATTCCTGAAGCGAAAAAATATTTAGCTGAGCAAGGCATTGAAATGCGCCTTTAAGCAATAAAAATAGCTAGATCCAAACCTCTCAATGCGATTGCTTGAGAGGTTTTTTATTCGGCAAATTTTAGTCAAAAAAATACCTTGCTCAGCAAGGTATATGAAATGCGTTTATACAACGCTAGAGGGTAAACGAATAACAATAAATTTGGATAAATATCAAGCAACAAAAAGGCTTGGGCTAAATTAGCGAGATATTCAGCAAAAATATTGACATTAAAAGCCAATTTTATTGACAATTCACGACAGAAGCACACGACCAGCATCATGTTTTGTCAAAACACCCTCTTCACGCTATATCAAGATGCAACCGATACTTTTTCGATCTCTTTTGTCTCAGCGGCGGTCACCAATTTTGGTTTCTGCTCTACCCATTTTGCAGGAAATACTAATTCAATCGCTTCAGTTAATATCTTCGAAATCGGTGCAGGTAAAGGCAGACCCAATGGATTAGCTTCTTTCAAATCTGCTGAAGACACCACACGCGTCCCCATCACATAATCAAACCAAGGACGAGTAACACACCAATTTGCATCTTGGTTCGAGTTCATGTGGTGATCATAGTGCCATGGGATCGTGCGCTTCGCCCAATCAGGCTCAAGATGGGCACGGCGATGAATATAATAATAATTCCCCGCACTATAAATCGCTGCAAGTGCCATGCCTTTTGAAAAAGGATAGAACACAACACTGGCCACACCTGCGGCTACAGCAAGTGACATTAACTCATTACGCGTACGCCAGTGATCAATGCCTTCCACATAACATTCATCCGAGAAATCTTGTTTACGCACTTCACGATGATGCGCCCAATGCGACTCCATGCTTTTAGGTACAGGGCTATAACGAGGTTGCCCAGGACGATGCACTCCATGCAAAACGTATTTATGTGCGAACCATTCAAATGCATTTGCAACCGCTAAACCTGCGATAAAACCCTTGATCATTTTGATCTCCTAAACTGTGCTTCTTTTTATTTAAGATATAAATTTTTGTAGGCGAAGTATTGACGATACGATATATTAATATTGACAAAACACGACAATAAGAGGAACAGACAGGATGTCTCAACTCAAGAATTATACAGGATCAGTTTACGGTGGCTTGGGGCATTTACTGACGACTTATTGTGAAGCTAAAAATCTAGCTTTACCTGAACAATTACAAAAAATTCAAAACCTTGAACGCTTTGATTATGTCATTTGGCGGGATCTACTTGAAGAGTTGAATCAAGTACATCCAAAAATCGGTTTAGGATTAGAAATTGCGGAATACGTCCAACCTAAGCATTTAGGGATTATTGCTTACTTAGCCTTATCTTGTGAAAGTCTTGGTGAAGCTTTAGCACGCTATCATGATTTTCATCGACTTATTTATGATGGAAGTCCTTTAATTGTTGAATTTAATCAACCCTATGCATCTATTCGTTGGGAAGCACCTGAACTACACCCCACTCAACTGACAGACGAAATTGCAATAGCACTGATGGTGCAATTCCTTAAACTGTTTATGTCAGGGGAAATGATCCATTTACACGAAGTTCATTTTGTGAATCCTGCACCTAAAACCCTCACGGTGTATGAACAGTATTTCCACTGCAAAGTTCGTTTTGATCAACCTAAGACTCAGCTTTTACTCCCGATTACTGAAGCATTCAAACCACTAAAAACAGGTGATCACACCCTGCAACAATTGTTATTGCAACAAGCTCAGGCACTATTAGATAAACTACCGAATTCAACACAATTAGATCAGCGTTTACAACATGCAATTTTAACGGGCATACAGAAGAATCAATATCAGATTGATTTTATCGCTGAGAAATTGGGACTTTCTGTTCGACAATTACAGCGTCATTTACAGCAGCAAAACACAACCTTTCAGGAGCGTGTCCAACAAGTCCGCTTTATGTTGGCTACAGAATACTTAAAAGATCCGCACCTGAGTTTGCAAGAAATCTCTTTATTACTTTGCTACTCAGAACAAAGTGCTTTTCAACGTGCTTTTAAACTTTGGACAGGACAAACTCCTCAACAATGGCGAAAACTCAACACAACTTACAGTTCTTTATAAAAACGATTAATGTTCTCACCATTTTACAATTGATCACTAATTAAACAATCTTTATACGAGATTCAGTGACCTATGCTTAATTCATTTAATCAGTATTCCTGTGACGAATACATCTGTGAATCCTGCACGTAGTACGGGTGTAGCTTTCTTTGCAGAAACTGCGGCACTTGGTCAATTATGGTTATTCTGGATTGCACCAATTGTAGGTGCAGTTATTGGTGCTCTCATATACAAAGTGGTTGCTACACCCCGAAATTAAATGATCACTCCATAAAAAAACAGCCACTATATGGCTGTTTTTTTATTGGATTATAAAAATGGATTCTCTATTTCCTGCTCAGGCTTTCGTTCAATCTGTGCAGGTAATTCTTCTTTTTCTAAAGCGATCACCACATCATTAATCAATTGCTGTAAAGCTTTAGCCGCTTTTAATCCCACTTGATCTTTTGTAATCTGCAAATTACCGTACAAACTGACGCAGTCCACTTGGTTTTCAAGCGTCAAATCATAAATCGAAGATGATTCATTTCCAGTTTCAAATGGTTTAAACATTTTCTACTCACTTTATTATTGTCGGGCTATATTCTGAATCTAAATCAATTTACGGCCAAGATCGATTCGATTATCGCAACAATTGTAAGAAATACTGCACAAGTGCATCGACCAATTGTTTAATTAAAGCTTGTTTGGTTTCTTCATCAATTTGCGGAAGACTACTCTGTGAAGTTTGGCTTTGACCCGAACTAAACTGTTTTTGCTGTGCCTGTATCGCTTCTGTAGTCGCTTCTTCAGCACATTGACTTTGACCATCCCAATGTGAATAGCTGATCTCTTTATTGGCTTTTACCTGTTGAGCCGATAATGGTAAATGATAAATATTGCGCTTTTGCTGTTCAGTCAGTTGTGGAAATAAATTAATCCCTAATTTTTCTTCTAGATAACAAACGCTCACCACCTCAACCTGTTCAGAATTATTATTTGGTGCGTAATAAGCCCCAATAATCCCTTGTTTAGGTAAGTACACAGCTTTATAAACTGCAGTCGGGACAATCACACCGCTACCGATCGTTTTGAGTCGTTTTCCTTCAAAAACTGGACCTGTTACAACATATGCATCTTTATGATGTTTGGTCACAACTGCACGGACAGCCTCTTCAAGTTTTCGCCAAACTTCCTGATTGTTTTTAGGTGCTTGAGGCACCATGTTGGCTAAAGAAAAACTATCATATTGTGCAGCAGTATTGTTCATATCTGCATTGGGTGCCATATGCCCACGATCATATCCTGAACCACGATAGTCCGATAACAATGCTCGATGAGCCATTTGTACACGTGTTTCTTCGTGGAAATTATCTTCGCGTTTAATTTTTATACTTAATCGATCAGGGCTTAAATACTCGGCTGACCATAGTGGCGTTTTAGAAACACCTGAATACATGACATTAAAATCATTAAAACATAAGGCATAGCTATGTTTGGTTAAGCTTTCCTTATTGAGCAATGGAGGAACTTCACGATAAAACTGATTAAGACACGCTCCACTACTTGATTGCAATGGAATAAATTTAGAAATTTTTTCACTACCAAAGGCTATCGCAAAGCTTCCTGTTGCGATCAACGCGAGCAGCACTTTTCCAGTATTTTTGCTCAAAAAAGTAGTTTGTGATTTACCTTTTCTCGTTGTTTTCTTTGCCATGACTACATCAAAACCTTTAAGAATGCGAAGCTTAACAACTCAAAAGCTTGATGTATATTGCGTTCCGAGCATGAACGACAATTTATGTCGCAAAACTGTACAATTGATCAGCAGACAATAAAAAAGGCACGCGAACGTACCTTTTTTAAAACCAGTTCTTAAATTTCGATTTGACTACCTAACTCGACGACACGGTTAGTCGGAATTTGATAAAAATCACTAACAGGGCTAGTGTTTCGTTGCATTGAGATAAATAAACGTTCACGCCACGGAGACATTCCATCACCAACACTGTGCACGATACGATCGCGTGAAATGAAGAAACTAATCTGCATCAAATCATATTCAAATTCTAATTGCTCATATGCTTGCATTAATGCACGTGGAACATTTGGCTCATCTTTAAATCCATAGAAGATTTTAATGCGATAGAAATGCTCGTTTAGTGTTTCGACTTGCACCCGCTCCTCTTGAGGAACAAAAGGAACATCTTCAATCACAACCGTGACTAGAATATTTCGCTCATGCAATACTTTGTTGTGCTTAATATTATGCAACATCGCATGAGGTACAACATTCGGCGTACCTGTCAAAAATACTGCATCACCAGCCACACGATGGACATTATCCCCCAGACTTCTGACGAATAAATCCAAAGATAAAGTATCGTGTTCCAGTTTAGCAAAGGTCAACTCACGACCACGCTTCCAAGTCATTAGAATCATGACTGCGATACTGCCGATGAGTAAAGGAACCCAACCACCAGAGAACATTTTTAATGAAGCAGCCGCAACCAGTACCGATTCCAAAAAGAAAAATGGAATAATTAAAAGCAATACTTTAGGCAGACTCCATTTCCATGCATAGAAAATAAAGATCGCAACCAGAATGGTGTCACACAACATCGTTAAGGTCACAGCTAAACCATAAGCACTTGCAAGGTTTGAGCTGGTCTTAAAGATTAAGATTAAAATTACAATCGCGACGAGAAGCAACCAATTCAGGAATGGGACATAAATCTGACCTTCTTCTGAATCTGATGTATGTTTAATACTTAAACGTGGCAGATATCCCAATTGAATCGCCTGACGTGCAAGGGAAAACACCCCTGAAATAACCGCTTGTGATGCAATCACCGCTGCCATAGTTGCCAAGATAATCATTGGATATAAGGCCCAACTCGGCACCAATAAATAAAATGGATTTTCGATCGCAGCAGGGTTACGAAGTAGTAATGCACCTTGACCCGCGTAATTTAACACCAAGCATGGTAAAACAACGGTGAACCAACCAAAGCGAATTGGACGAGGACCGAAATGTCCCATATCCGCATATAAAGCCTCACCACCAGTCACGGTAAGGACTACAGCTCCCATAATAAAAAAGGACTGTAAAGGATGAGTAAAAATAAATTGGATTGCCCAATGCGGACTCACCATACCCAAAACCACAGGTGTCTGTATGACACTGACAATTCCGAGAATACCTAATGACAAAAACCAAAGTAAGGTAATTGGACCAAAAAATTTCCCGACAAAAGCTGTTCCATGTTTTTGCATCAAAAACAAGGTCGTAACGATCACAATTGCAATCGGTACAATAAAAGGATCGAGTACATCTGTTGCGATGGATAAGCCTTCTACTGCGGAGAGGACTGAAATCGCAGGCGTGATGATGCCATCACCAAAGAAGAGTGATGCGCCAATAAACCCAATTGCAATCAAGTAAATTTTTTTAGTATCTGATATTTTGGCTTTGCGCAAATTCAAGGCCAGTAAAGCCATGATTCCACCTTCACCATTATTGTCTGCTCGCATAACAATAGCGATGTATTTGATACTAATAATGAGCATCAAACACCAGAAGATAATGGACAGGATACCCAATACATTTTCAGGCTGAATCCCGAGTCCATGTGCAGCATGAAATGATTCTTTCAATGCATACAGTGGACTTGTTCCAATGTCTCCAAAGACTACCCCTAGTGCTGCTAATGCCGTGGCTGGCAACGCTGCTTTTTTTGCAGTACTTTGCATATATTGTCTTCAATATAAAACGTGACTTGACGCAATATTATCATTAGACAAGAAGTTTTTCTGCAAATCTGTTTCGCTACAACTTGGCAGCCTGCTTTTTTTTAGTTACTATCGCACCCCATTGGTGAGGTGTCCGAGTGGCTGAAGGAGCACGCCTGGAAAGTGTGTAAACGTTTATAGCGTTTCGAGGGTTCGAATCCCTCTCTCACCGCCAAATTTAATTTCCATGATGTCTCATAGAGTCTTAAGAGCTTAAATCTAAAGGGTTTAAGCTTTTTTTATTGCCTTATGTTTTCCAATACACCCTATTGAATCCTGAGTTAGTTGCGATACGAATTGAGATAGAGTAATTCATATAAATTTTATTCCTTAATTTTTTATACAAATCCCTAGACGATTCAGATTAAATCAAGTCACAAAACAAACATAAAAAAAGCCACCTCTTGGGGATGAGATGGCAAAACCAAAAAGTATGTATTTTTATTCAGGATAAATATTGATACTTCAACAAATCAGTCATATCTGTAGCTTTAATTTTTCGAAATGTTGTCCAATAACTCAGGCTCTAACATAAAAAACTCTCGCCCAAAGTGTTCAACATCCATTTCCGCAAGATTAATTTGATATTCAATCTCTCCATTTAAAAATGATTGAGAAGTTTGAATCATTTTTCCCCAGCCCAATTCTCGCTCACAGTGTGTCAATAAAAAGTGATATACCTTTGCATCATTGATCTTCAATACAAAAGCAGTATCAGATAATTGAAGAATTGAGACATTTTCGGAATATTGCACATCAATCATGAACTATCCCTAATTTAAATGTAGAAATGCTTAATTCATATCAATACATAGAAAGCAAAAAAAATTCAATGAAAAAATAATTTTTTATATATTTGTTATATATTTAGTTTTATTTTTTGACACAAAAAAACCACATTTCTCGTGTTATGGCATAAAGTGTCACTCCTAATATTTATAAATATTTTCTAGGGCATCCCACTCATATAGTTCTGAATCGGGGCAAGTACTTTTGCAGTTTTAGCAGCTCCTCCTACACATCTCACTTTCAAACAAGCAGCAATTGATCAAAATTTGATATAAAAATTTTTAGTGGGGATAAATCGAATTATTTGCTCATTTTTTCGCTTGTTTTTTTCTACGGATTATCTATAATTCTTGCCACGTTGCCGGCATAGCTCAGTTGGTAGAGCAACTGACTTGTAATCAGTAGGTCCACAGTTCGAATCCGTGTGCCGGCACCATTTTCTACTTTTTCTTCCTCATCATTTTCTCAAAATGCAAAAGCTCTGGATTTAACATATCCCACTGATTTGCATGACTCACAAAAATTTCTGCTTGCGGTTGATACAAATTTGGATCATCCAAAGTTCCTGCACGAATCGAAATCATATCTGGTACTATTTCTGGTAACCCAAACATTTGCGAGCCACATGTCGAGCAAAATGCACGTCGAATTGGCTTCCCAGATGCACCAAATGATTCAAAATAATGAAGTTCACCCTGAATATTGAGTTCTGATTGATGAAAAAATGCGATCGGCGCATATGCAGCACCTGTTGCTTTCTGACAATCTCGACAATGACAATTAAATTGATAATGTGGCTCTACACTAGCTTGATAACTGACCGCACCACATAAGCATGATCCTGAATATAAGACTGGCATATTATTTTCACTTTTTGACTGCACTCACCTGAATATACCGCACCAATCCATCATGGTAGAGCTTTGCACACAACTTGGCAGTCATTTCAATCTTAAGTTGAGCAAAATCAAACGGTTTTTTTATGCTGGTTTTATTTTTTATAAAATTTGAAAAACCGTTTAAAACGGGTTCTGAAAAATCTTGAATAATGATGTCATCTAGACCATTTTCTAGCAAGTTTAGAAGCAATTGTGACTCTGTTTGAAGGTTTAAATCATTAACATCCGCAGCCTTTAATAAATAACGGTATTGTTGCTTTTGGAGTTGAGAACAGTTTTGCCAACGGTCAGACCACATTAAATAATGAAAAGCAATTCGTCCTTTTGAATTTAAAACTGATGATGCTGAGCGAAGAAATGAATTCAAATCACTGTGATAAGCTGCATCCAAACACAGCACCACATCAAATAAATTCAAAGTAACGGTTTGCTGTAAATCTAAAAAGGATTGGCAATAAATTTCAACCTGCGGTAACTCATGTTGAATTCGTTTGACACATTCAGCTTGCAGCTCCACTGCACTGAGTTGACGAACATGATACTGCTCAATCCAATGCAATAAACTTGCACCTTGCCCACATCCGAGATCTAAAACACGATCGGAACCTTTAAGCTGAACTGCCTCAGCGATTTGATCTGCTAACGTTTGACATGCTAAGGGATAATCCTGTAGCTGTTGCCAATATCCTAAATTACTCCAAGCAAGCCTAGATTCATCACCAAGTCGTTTTGCATCTATGGCATATTTATGCCCGATCAGGCTTTCAATCCATGCTTGCTTGAAGCGCTTCATATTTAGTAACCGAGTTCAGGTGCAACTTTAACTTGTGGTTTAAGTCCAACAAATGGAACTGGGGCACCTAAAATTTCTGCAATATGCATCGCAGAAGTCACTGCTGATTCTAAAATTGGCAAGCCATCACATGACCAAGAACCACAATAAAAGACCTTACGATTCTGTTGTAGATGACGTTGTTGAATCTCTTTATTCAAAGCAACAGTTTCTAAGTCAACCACTGCTCGTGTCAATTTAACCTTAGAAATAATTTTCTTTGGATCGATGTCAATGACTGGACACCAAGTTTGAAACACTGCATTTTTTCCAACCAAAGATGGTTCAACTGCATTAATCCAAACTGTAAATTGTTGACGGGTAAATTTACGATCCATCATATAGCTCAATACAGCCCAATCTTTACGACGTGCTGGCATGACGACAGGATCGGTATGAATCACCAAATCACCATCTTCAAATCTGAACTTTTTCAATATGTCGATGTCATCAGCAAATTGAGGCTGCTTTAAGAAATTCTCAATCACAGGTGTCGGCGTTGCAATCACAACACGGTCAAAAGCTTTGCTTCCACCTTGTCCATTGTCGACCAATACTTTATCGCCGTGCTCTTCAACCTTCTGAACGGGCGCACCACTATGAATTTCAATCCCTTCGATTAAACGATTCACCAAAGCAGGTGTTCCACCTTTCATTCGTAGTAGTGCTTCGCCTTCCGTCAATTGACGTACAAATTCAAGTAATGGTTTAGCTGGCCATTCACCAATGGTTTTAGGGTGACATGTACAAATGGTGTACAGCACTGGCATCACCGTACCATGCCAAAATACTTCTTCAATATGATATTGATTCATGAATTCAGCTAAGGTGATGTCTTGATTTTCTGATTTGAAAAATTGATTAACCGCAGTTTTGAGTTGCAACATCCCTTTTACGAGACGCCAGCCATATTGCTGAATGCCTTTGCGGTTATTAATAATCGGAAAGTTACCAATTCGACTGCGCGAAGTGGTCAACCATGTGTCTGTTTTGTCTTCAAACAACCAACTACACGCCATAAACGTGCGCACTGGAAACGTTTCTATTCCTAAGTGACTGGCTAAACTTAAGGTATTCTTCCAAAGTTTAGGATTCATCACGCGTAAGGGTGCATCAATAATACCACCATCGAATTCGATACTGTGGCTATCCATACCTCGTCCAGCGAGTGCTTCGAATATGGTTACTTTGTGCCCTGCATCATGTAGGATTCTGGCGGCAGCGAGTCCTGCCATTCCACTGCCAATAATTGCAATATCCAAAATTTTTGTCCCATCAGTTGATGATTTTTCTTGATTATGACTGATAGTTAACCCAAATGCCGTATTAAAAAATACCAGATTCAGCATTTAAGCCATACTTTTGTAGTAATAATGTCTTCATGTATTGTTACATTTAGCACAGCTGATTTTTTAATCGTAAGCTTATGAATAAATTAATTTTATTATTAAATGAATAATAAAAATATACAGATCGTTCTTTATTTTTCCATTTTTCACGCTGATCCCCCTTTGCAAGTCACAAAAATGGGGCTATTCTGATTACACAACAATGAAAACTGAGTCACATAATAAACTGCATAATTATAAGTGACATAACATTAAAATAATCAATAGAGGAACCTTATAGCCGAAAGCCCATAACGTCAAAGGAGTTATGGGCTTTCTTATATGAATCAATGTTTGGTTAAACTTAATTCATTATTCCAAACTTACCACGATTAAAATCATTAATTGCATCAACGATTTCCGCTTTATCGTTCATTACAAATGGACCATACCCTTCGATTGGTTCATTCAATGGTTGGCCAGTTAAGATCAAGAATTTACTGTTCTGAGTTGCTTGAACAGCAAAATCAATCTCTTCACGGCTTAATACGACTAAACTTGGAGAATCAATGGTTTGATTACTCAATACAACCTGACCTGACAACAGCACAAATAATGTGGTGTGTCCTTCAGGTACATAGAATGTATGGCTTTGACCTTCGATCAATTGACCATCCCAAACATTGACTGGACTAAATGTTGTTGCTGCACCTGCAAGGTCTTGGTATTCGCCTGCAATCACACGTAACTCGCTGCCCACATCATCTAATGCGATTTTCTGAATCTTGCTAGATTCAATCGCTTGATACTTTGCAGGTGTCATTTTTGAGTGTGCAGGTAAATTGACCCATAGTTGCACCATTTCAAACAAACCACCTTGCTGAGCAAACTCAGGAGAATGAAACTCTTGATGCAGAATTCCACCGCCAGCAGTCATCCACTGTACATCACCAGTTTTGATCGTACCGCCGCCACCTGCTGAGTCTTTGTGTGTCACTTCACCCTGATAAGCTATTGTTACAGTTTCGAATCCACGGTGTGGATGTGTACCCACGCCATGCTGAGCTGTAGTTGGTTCAAAGCGATAAGGTGCTGCGTAGTCCAACAGTAAAAAAGGACTGATTGTTTGCCCTAAGCGATCATAAGAAAATAAGTTGTACACTGGGAAACCATCACCCACCCAATGCATATGTTTATTTTGATAAATACCTGTAATCGTTTTCATCTTTTTACTCCTAAAGTGTAGAAGTTGCGATCTTGATGATTATTCTACGCCTCACAGAGATAGACTTATAGGCACAGGACAGCAACACATTATTTCATGAATAGGACAAACAACTTGGTCACAGGGTATAAATTAGGATGAGACTTAAATAATCCTATTTATAGTATTGTTTGTCTCATTTTTCAGACTTCTGAACCTAGAAAATTTCCAATAGCATAATTTTAATTTCAAGCTTCAATCGAAGCCTTTATTTCAAAATTAACCTAAAACAACTTGAGGATAAAATCATGAGCCAAGACTATATTCGTTTAGATAAGAATAATGCGGCTGTGTTATTGGTCGATCATCAAACAGGCTTATTGTCATTAGTCCGCGATATCGATCCTGACAAATTTAAAAATAATGTGTTGGCACTTGCAGATGCTGCGAAATATTTTAATTTACCGACAATCCTGACTACAAGTTTTGAAAATGGTCCAAACGGTCCCCTCGTTCCTGAACTTAAAGAAATGTTCCCCGATGCGCCTTATATTGCGCGTCCAGGTCAGATTAATGCATGGGACAATGAAGACTTCGTTAAAGCGGTTAAAGCAACTGGCAAAAAACAATTGATTATTGCGGGTGTTGTGACTGAAGTTTGTGTGGCTTTCCCAACACTATCAGCACTTGCTGAAGAATTTGAAGTTTTTGTAATTACCGATGCTTCAGGTACGTTTAATGAGTTGACTCGTGATGCAGCATGGGATCGTATGTCTAAAGCGGGTGCTCAATTAATGACATGGTTTGGTATGGCGTGTGAGTTACATCGTGACTGGCGTAATGATATTGAAGGATTGGGAACATTATTCTCAAACCACATTCCAGATTATCGTAATTTGATCAACAGCTATAATCAAAACACTAATCAAAAATAATTGACCTGCCCCATCAGTTGAGAATAGTTCATGCTATTCTCAACTGAATAGTTATAGGATTTGATCTGCCTTGATGAACTCATTTGATGATTATTATTATTTCTATCTAGTGGTAAAACATGGTGGGTTTAGTGCTGCAAGTGAAGCAGAAAATATCAGTAAATCGAAACTCAGCCGCCGTATCATTGACCTAGAAGATAAATTTAATGTCAGCCTCATTCAGCGTACAACTCGACATTTTAAAGTGACCGAATTAGGTCAAGAATTTTATGAAGAGTGCTGTAAAGTCATCACTCAAGTTGAGTGTGCGGAAAATGTCTTACTCAAACAAAAAAGCGAGCCACAAGGCTTAGTTAAAATTAGCTGTCCGCCGTTAATGATGCATTTTCAAATTCGCAAAATCCTCAATCAATTTTTAAAAACCTATCCTAAAGTAGAAATATCACTTGAGCTCACCAGTCGAAGAGTGGATATTTTACATGATGATATTGATCTCGCGATTCGAACCAATTTTGAACCAAATGAAGATTCTAATTTAATTGTTCGAGATGTCATTAAAACTGATCATTGTCTAGTTGCCTCCCCTGAGTTACTCCAAGGTCGCAGCATCAAGCATTTTTCTGATCTTAAAGATTATCCAAGCATTAGCTTAGGCACCCAAAAAGCAAATTATATTTGGCATTTTTGCAATACTCGCACAGGGGAAACGATGGATGTTCCCTATCAACCGCGAATCAAAAGTAATGATTTGGCCGGTGTGTATTATGCAGTAGCAGATGGTTTAGGTATCGCTGACCTACCATTCTTAACTGTGGAATCCGATATTCGCAAAGGTAAACTGATTCATTTGATGCCTGAATGGAAATCTAATATTGGGACCTTACAATTGGTCTACGTATCTCGAAAAGGACAACGCCTTGTCGTCGAACGCCTGACCGAAACCTTGATTGAACATTTAAGACGTTTGCCTGAGAGCCACAAAGGTTATCTTTCGGCTTAATAAAAAAAACGGTCATGAATGGGCATGACCGTCTTTATCGAACACGTTTGAGTGTTCAGTTATCCAAGATTTACTCAGATAAATCCACACAGAGGTATTTCATTTCGAGATATTCCTCAATGCCGAATTTTGAACCTTCACGACCTAAGCCTGATTGTTTAACTCCACCAAATGGCGCAACTTCATTTGAAATTGCTCCTGTGTTAATTCCAACCATGCCATATTCAAGTGCCTCACCAACACGCCATTGACGAGCTGCGCTTTGAGTAAACACATATGCGGCCAAACCAAATTCCGTATCATTTGCCATGGCTACGGCTTCGTCTTCAGTTTTGAAACGGAATAACGGCGCCAGTGGACCAAAGGTCTCTTCTTTAGATACTTTCATATCTTGAGTGACGTTGGTCAGTACCGTTGGTTCAAAGAAAGTGCCACCAAGTGCTGAACGCTGACCACCAATACGTATTGTCGCACCTTTTGCAGTCGCATCAGCAATATGTGACTGGACTTTGGCAATCGCATCTTCATCAATCAATGGACCTTGCGTTGATGTTTCCTGACGACCATCACCGACCTGCAGCTTAGCCACAGCTTCGACTAACCGATCTGCCAAAGCATCGTAGATACCATCTTGTACATAAATTCGATTCGCACATACGCAAGTCTGACCACTATTGCGATATTTACTCGCCATAATGCCCTTAACGGCTTGATCGAGATTGGCATCATCAAACACCAACACAGGTGCATTACCACCCAATTCGAGCGATAACTTCTTAATCGTCGGCGCACATTGCTGCATCAAAATGCGCCCCACTTGGGTTGAACCTGTAAAACTTAACTTACGTACAATATCGCTCTCGCACAGTGTTTTGCCAACTTCAATCGCATCACCGCTGATATTTAACAAGATATCGGCAGGCAAACCTGCTTTTAGAGCCAACACTTCCAGTGCATATGCAGTCAAAGGTGTTTGTTCAGCAGGTTTGACTAACATCGAACAACCCGCCGCAATTGCTGGTGCAGCTTTGCGTGTGATCATCGCCGCAGGGAAATTCCACGGCGTTATCGCAGCAGTCACCCCGATTGCTTGTTTAATCACAAGCAAACGTTGATTTGGCAATGTTGGCGTTAACACGTCACCATCAATACGACGAGCTTGCTCAGCAAACCAACGGATGAATGAAGCGGCATAACCAATTTCACCACGAGCTTCAGCCAACGGTTTACCTTGTTCGGCAGTTAAAATCTGTGCAAGATTTTCTTTATGCTCAAGCATCAACTGATACCATGCCAAAAGTACATCGGCACGAACTAAAGCAGTTTGCTTTTTCCATGCAGCTTGGGCTTGGGCTGAACGCTGAATCGCAGCTTCAACACCAGCACGGTCATAACTTTTCACCCATGCCAATGTTTCACCTGTCGCAGCATCTTTCACTTCGATATCGTTATGAGCCGTAGGTGCAGCTAATGAAATATCGGGGTGCTGTAATAAATACTGCAAATTGTTTTGAATCATGCAGATTGCTCCACTGCTTGTGCACTGTCTGCTGTTAATGCTGCAAAACCTTGTTTTAAAATATCGAGACCTTGACGGAATTGCTCAGCAGGAATGGTTAACGGATATAGGAAACGAATAACATTACCGTATTTACCACAAGTGAGAATCAATAAACCATGTTCCATTGCATAACTTTGTACTGCTTTTGCTTGTTCAGCTGTTTCTAGCTCGGCAGCGACCATTGAACCCAAAGCACGAATTTGTGTAACAACATCGCCTGAAGTTTCTTGAATTTCTTTTAAAACAGTAACCAACTCTGTACCTAGCTCATTGGCACGATCACATAAGTGTTCTTCTTCGATTGCATCAATCACCGCATGAGCAGCAGCAACCGCGATTGGGCTACCTGCATAGGTGCCACCCAAACCGCCTGGATTTGGTGCATCCATCACTTCGGCACGTCCCACTACACCTGAGATTGGGAAACCACCACCCAAGCTTTTCGCCATCGTGATCAAATCTGCTTTGGTTTCATAATGATTCATGGCAAATAATTTGCCTGTGCGCGCAAAACCAGATTGCACTTCATCAGCGACCAATAAAATACCGTGCTTATCACACAAAGCACGTAAGCGTTTTAAGAATTCAGCAGGTACAACGTTGAAACCGCCTTCACCTTGTACAGGTTCAAGCACAATTGCCGCGACGTCATGTGGGGCAATATCTTCGCTAAAAATATCTTCAACACTTTCAATCGCTGCTGCAACCGAGATACCTTTTTCTGGCACTGGATAACGAGCATGGAATACACCTGCTGGCATCACACCAAAATCACGTTTATAGGGTGCAGTTTTACCTGTCATTGCCATCGTCATAAATGAGCGACCATGGAAACCATTACCAAAAGTAATGATGCCGTGACGACCTGTATATGAACGTGCGATCTTCACTGCATTTTCAACTGCTTCTGCACCTGTAGTGAAAAATGCTGTTTTCGCTGCACCTGCGATCGGCGCGCGCTGATTAATGCGTTCAGCCAAAGCAACATAACTTTCATAAGGTGTCACTTGATAAGCCGTATGGGTAAATTTAGTCAGTTGCTCTGTGACAGCCGCGATCACTTTCGGATGACGATGGCCTGTATTGAGTACTGCAATACCACCTGCAAAATCGATATATTGCTTGCCTTCCTTGTCCCAAATGGTTGCATTTTCAGCTTTTTCTGCATACCACTGACACATCACACCGACGCCACGTGGCGTTGCTTGCTGTTTGCGTGTATTCAGTGCAGAATGTTGAGTATCCATTTTATTCCCTCATATCTCATCATCAGTTACAGCTTTGGTAGTACATCCTAGGGGTCGATTTTTAGGATGCGATACAATGACTGCCTATAGCTGTAATTTCGCTCGTCTCAAGGCAAGAGACGAGAGCCATTTTTAAACTGTAGGAGAGAGCCAATTGCGTAGTTTACTTGGAGATCATTTGCTGCAAAGGCTCCAACAAGACACGGAGGGAAAACTACATCAACGCCTTTTTCGATGTCTACGTGGTGCAATCATAGAAGGCGTCATTCAACCGATGACGCGCTTACCTGCGTCACGTGATTTAGCCAGTGAAATTCATGTCTCTCGAAACACTGTGCTGAGTGCTTATGAGCAGTTACAAGCAGAAGGATATTTAGAAGCACGTACAGGACATGGAACTTGGGTCGCAGAAAAACTCCCTGAAAGTTTCTTAAACACCAAAAATAAAAAGAAAAAACCTGAACTCCCTAATATCCAAAGTTCATATGTACTATCACAACGTGGCTCAAACTTATTGGGCTATGCTGCTGCATCACCGCATCAATGGGGAGCTTTTGTACCCGGGGCACCTGATGTCACTGAGTTTCCACATCATATTTTTAGTCGGATTCAAGCACGTTTAAGTCGTGAACCTGATGTGAATCGACTGATTTATAGCAATGCTGGGGGATGTATTGAACTTCGGAGTGCTTTGGCAGATTACTTAAAAGTCGCCCGCTCTGTGCAATGTGATGCAGATCAAATCATTATCACCGAAGGCATTCATCAAGCGATTGACTTAGTTTCTCGTGCGCTGAGTGACATTGGTGATCGTGTTTGGATTGAAGATCCCGCATATTGGGGAATGCGTAACACACTCAGGATCAATGGCTTGGATATTCAACCTATGCCCGTTGATGCAGAAGGTATTATTCCTGAAAACAATCCAACTCAACCGCCTAAACTGATCTTTGTTACCCCTTCTCATCAATACCCTTTAGGCTCACATCTCAGTGTAAATCGACGTAAAGAATTGATTCAAATTGCTCGTCAACACAACAGTTGGATCGTAGAAGATGATTATGACAGTGAGTTTAGATTCTCAGGACAACCTTATCCCTCTTTGCAGGGTTTAGAAAATAATGCTCCAGTACTCTACATGGGTACCTTTAGTAAAACCATTTATCCATCACTCAGAATTGGATATCTCGTTGTACCTAAACCCTTGTTCTCATCTTTAAGAATCGTGGCAGCAGAACTATATCGTGGTGGGCATTTACTTGAACAAAAAGCACTCGCTGAATTTATTCGTGAAGGTCATTATGAAGCGCACATTCGACGTATGCGCCTACTGTATGGCAAACGCCGGGATTATCTGGTCAGTTTGATCAAACGCTATCTAGGTACTGAATTTCTACATGAATATGATGAAGCCGCAGGCTTACATTTGGTCCTCAAATTACCAAATGATTGCGATGATGTCGCGATTACCAGTAAAGCCTTAGAACGAGGCGTGAAAGTTCGCCCATTGTCGCAATATTACATGCAATCACATGCTCTCGCTGAACGTGGACTGTTGATGGGCTTCGCCTGTGTTAATGAAAAAGACATGGTGATGGCTTTTGGTGTGTTATTGCAATGCTTACGAGAAGCAGGTGTACCCACGCTCAATTGATGCTGTTTTACGATTGTCGCATCTAAAAAAAGAGCCTCATGATTTGAGGCTCTTTTTTCACTTTTAAAAGAACTTAGACTAATTTTTCCTCATGCACTTGGCTCAGGTGAGATGCTCGACGCTCTTCTCCCCAACGCAATTTTTGCGAGACAAAACCAAAGAACACGATAATGCCAAAGAGCGCTGTGGTGTAAATGACTTCTTTAAAATAAGTTCCCTCTATCAACATGGTGAGAATTGCACCGATAATGGCAAATATCACGAGATAAGTAATATAAGGGAATAACCACATTTTAAATTCAATTTTTGCGCCCTCTGCTTCAAGTTTTTTACGCATACGAAGCTGAGAATAGGCAATGGTTAAATACACATACAGTGTTGCTGCACCTGTAGTTAACATGAAAAAGTCATATACATTCATACTTTCGGTAGCCGTTAAAATCACAGCAATTACTGAGAAAAAGCATGACACAATCACCCCTACCCAAGGGCTGCTCTTACTATTTACAGAACCAAAACTTTTCGGTGCATCACCACGTTTTGATAATGAAAATAGCATACGTGAACAGGTATACAATGCTGAGTTAAAACAGCTACATACTGAAGTCAGCACCACGAAATTCACGATATGACGTGCTTCTGGAATACCGAGTGCCGTTAAAGTCACACTATAAGTTCCCCAAGTTGAGTCTTTTAATAACTCGTTATTATGTGGAATCAAACAAACCGCGACAAACATTGAACCGACGTAAAATAATACAATTCGCCAAACCACTGAATTTGAGGCTTTACGAATTTCTTTCGATGGATTTTCTGATTCAGCCGCTGCAACCGTGACAATTTCAGCCCCAATATAGGCAAACATGACTCCAAGTAATGCCGTAATCACTGACGATGCGCCATTTGGCATAAAACCTTGAGCGGTTAGATTACTGACCCCAGAAGCAGACGCATCACCCCACGGCCATAAATGCATGATCGCTAAGCTACCGATCACCAAAAACACCACGATCGCAATAACTTTGATCAAAGCAAACCAAAACTCAAACTCACCATAGTTTTTGACGTTTTGTAAATTGACTGCAACTAATCCGCCGATGACTAAGACCATATAAGCCCAAATCGGGATAAAGGGGAACCAACTATTCAGAATTTTACCTGCGACATAGGCTTCCCACCCCATCAACATCGCCAAGGTACACCAATACAACCATCCGATTGAAAAGCCTGCCCACCGACCAATTGCACGGTCAGCATAAGTTGAAAATGAACCGCTGTCTGGGTTTAACACCGCCATTTCACCCAACATACGCATGATGAACCAAACCAGTAAACCACCTAAGGCATAGGTTAGAAAGACCACTGGTCCTGTGTTGTAAATAATACTGCCTGAACCGACAAATAAAGAACCACCGATCACACCTGCAATTGAAATCATCGTGAGGTGGCGTGACTGTAGCCCGTGTTTTAGACCTTGGGAGAGATTGGCTTCAGAACCATTTTGATGTGCTGCCATATCATTTTCCTTAATATATTGAAGGTATTAGTAGCTTTTGGCATCACATACACCATGCCGCAAATACCTCCTAAAAACTGTGTCGTTCAACCTATTCCGTCCAGAATGGAATAAGGATTAAAAACGACGCTTCCGCATGCATACTTTCTATGGCTTTAATTTGTCGTTTCGGCTCTGAAGAAACGAGAGCCATTTTTAGAATAACAGAGAGAGCCAATTGTAAAAATAATGCTCAATCTCGGCGAGTTTTTTAAACAAAATTGAAAGGAAACATCATAAAATTAAAAAATATAACCTAAAATTAATTAAAATAAATCAGTGATTTAATATATCAACCCCTTCTTTAAAATCCTTTCTAAAAATAAAATCTGAATCGAAATAGAAATTTGTCTAGACCCTAAACTTCGATTCAGCTCCATTTAAACTTGGCTTCTAGTTTCAATAAATCTCCATAAAAAAACCTCTTTTCGGATCAGGAAAAGAGGTTTTTTTATTTCATTTAACCGATTAAAACGGATATATATACTAAAAACAAATATATTCTTATATTACAATTAATTATATTGAAACGTAAAGCATTTTGTCAATTTTTTTATTGTAAATTTAACAAAACTACTTACTGCACAATAC